>JAEZAI010000322.1 GCA_023427825.1 Actinomycetes bacterium | reverse complement strand
GTGGCGAACAGGCGGCGGCGCCAGCGCGCCCCACCCGGTGTTCCGTCCTGTCCCTGTGCTCTGGCCTGTCCGTGTGCTCTGGCGTGTCCGTGTGCTCTGGCGTGTGCCTGGTCCTGTCCCTGTGTGCCCATGCGCGTCTCCTCCATGAGATCGTCTCGGTGCGACGTTCCCCTCCGCCGTCCACCCTCTCCCGCCCGCCGAGGATCGAGAAGGGTGGAAACCGGTGTCCCCCGGGGGTGCCAGCACCCTCGAACCACCCGGCCGGAGCGCCGGAGCGCGCAGGGCGCGCCGATACGCTGGGCGCCACATGATGCAGCCCCCCTCCACCGGATCCCTCCCCGTGGCGGATCCCAACTGGTTCCGCCGCTCGATCTTCTACGAGGTCCTCGTCCGCGGCTTCTACGACGCCAACGGCGACGGCAACGGCGACCTGCGCGGACTCACCGACAAGCTCGACTACCTGGAGTGGCTCGGCATCGACTGCCTCTGGCTGCTGCCGTTCTACTCGTCGCCGCTCAAGGACGGCGGGTACGACATCGCGGACTTCTACAGCGTGCATCCCGACTTCGGTTCCACCGAGGACGCCGCCCGGCTGATCGACGAGGCGCACCGTCGCGGCATCCGGGTGATCGCCGACATGGTGGTCAACCACACGTCGGACCAGCACCCGTGGTTCCAGGAGTCCCGCCAGGACCGGACCAACCCCAAGGCCGACTGGTACGTGTGGGGCGACGACGACCAGCGGTGGTCCGAGGCCCGCATCATCTTCACCGACACCGAGGCGTCGAACTGGAGCTGGGACCCGGTGCGCGGTCAGTACTACTGGCACCGCTTCTTCCACCACCAGCCCGACCTCAACTACGACAACCCCGAGGTGCAGGAGGCCATGCTCGACGTGGTCTCGCACTGGCTCGGCCTGGGCCTGGACGGGTTCCGCCTGGACGCCGTGCCGTACCTCTTCGAGCGCGACGGCACCAACGGCGAGAACCTGCCCGAGACGCACGAGTACCTGCGCCGGCTCCGCAAGGAGGTCGACGACAAGTTTCCGGGCAAGGTGCTGCTCGCCGAGGCCAACCAGTGGCCGGAGGACGTGGTCGAGTACTTCGGCGACGGCGACGAGTGCCACATGTGCTTCCACTTCCCGCTCATGCCCCGCATGTTCATGAGCCTGCGACGCGAGGAGTCGACCCCGGTCGCCGAGATCCTCGCCCGGATCCCGCGCATCCCCGACGGGTGCCAGTGGGGCATCTTCCTGCGGAACCACGACGAGCTGACGCTCGAGATGGTGACCGACGAGGAGCGGGACTACATGTACGCGGAGTACGCCCGCGACCCGCGCATGCGCCGCAACGTCGGCATCGCCCGCCGGCTGTTCCCGCTGCTCGACAACGACCGTCGACAGGCCGAGCTGCTGCACGCGCTGCTGTTCTCCATGCCGGGCACGCCGATCCTCTACTACGGCGACGAGATCGGCATGGGCGACAACATCTACCTGGGCGACCGCGACGGCGTGCGCACGCCCATGCAGTGGAACCCCGATCGCAACGGGGGCTTCTCGGCGGCCGACTTCGCGCAGCTGTACCTGCCGCCGCTCATGGACCCGGTGTACGGGTTCCAGGCGGTCAACATCGAGGCGGAGCGCCGGGACAGCGCGTCGTTCCTGAACTGGCTGCGCCACATCATCCACGTGCGCCAGCAGCACTCGATCTTCGGCCTGGGCGGCTTCGAGATCCTCGAGGTGTCGACGCCGTCGGTGTTCGCCTACCTCCGCACGCCGTACGAGGGCGCCGACGCGTCGGTCCGTCCCGTGCTGTGCGTCAACAACTTCTCGGGGTCAGCACAGCCGGCCGAGCTCTTCCTCAGCCATCTGGCCGGCAGCGTGCCGGTCGAGCTGCTCGGCGGCGTGGCGTTCCCGCCGATCGGTGAGCTGCCCTACTTCGTGACGCTGCCGCCGTACGAGTTCCTCTGGTTCGAGCTCACCGAACCCGCCACCTGAGCTCACCCGCCCGGGCCGCGCTACATGCGGTCGAGATCGAGTGCAGCGAGCTGACCGGCCAGCCACTGCGTGACGAAGCGCCGTCCGGGTGCCTCGTCGAAGTGCCGGCCGTCGCGCGGGCGCAGCTCGACGCCGTCGACGTGGGTGGGACACGGCGTCGTCGGGCAGACGAGCTGGTCGAACGGGAGCGTCGCCACGCCGGGGATCGTGGTGTCCAGATCCCGGAGCAGCGGGTTGACGAGCGCGGCGCGCCGGTTGACGTCGGGGTCGGCCTGCTTGGTGGCGCCGTCGACCACGTCGGGGATCGTCAGGAACACCACCCGTGCCCCGCCGGCCGACAGGCGCTGCACGGTCTCGCCGTAGAGGCGGCGCAGGAGCTCGTCGGACTCGGGCGTCCCGACCCGGTACCAGCGCCCGTCGACGACGCGGTCGCCGGTCTCCCACGTCGACAGCACGACCACCAGGTCGGGACGTGCCTGGCCGACCGCCCGTCGCTGGATGTCGGGGATCGCGCTGTTGCACGCGGTCGTGATGCTGAGCACGTTGCCCTGGGCGTCGGCGGGGTCGCCGGTGACCACGCCGCAGCCCGGCGCAGCGGAGGTGGCGAACGACATCCCGCGGGCGTTGAGCTCGTCGCCGAGCGCGTCCTCCATGCTCGCCGCCACGCTGTCGCCGATGAGCAGCACCCGCGTGGGG
>JAEZAI010000316.1 GCA_023427825.1 Actinomycetes bacterium | reverse complement strand
CTCGCCGGCGTCCCCGACCCCGGACAGGTGCGGTCGACCGCGCTCGGCGAGTCCCTGTTCCGGATCGTCGACGCCAACGGCATCGTCCTCCAGCTGGACGTGTCCACCGGCGTCGTGAGCTCCGCCGACAGCCTCGACGGCACGGTGCCCGGGGGTTACTCCGCCTCGTGCCGGCCCGCCCTGTTCGGCGGGTGACGCACGGGCCACCGCCGCCCGGGCGCCGATCGGGGGCTCCGCGGAGGATCGCGTCACTAGGCTGATGCCATGGCCGGATCGGCGCTCAGGACTCCCACCTCCGAGACGTTGGCGGCGGGCGAGTTCCTGGAGGCGGTCCGAGCGTGCGCCACGGTGCTGGAGCAGCACGCCGAGGCGCTCGACCGGCTGGACGTGTCGTTCGACTGGGACGCCGAGACCCTCGACGGCGCGCTGGCGCTGATCGATGGCGACGACGACGGCGGTCCTGCCCAGGACGCGGCGTCGGTCCGTTCCGGCGGCGGCTCCGCCGAGGGATCGGGCGACGACCGTGCGCCCGGACCGGGCACCGACCTGGCCGTCACGCTCGCCCGCGCGTGTGACGCCGTGGGCGCCGCCACGGACTTCTCGACGGTGTGCCGAGGCCTGGCCACCGGTGCGGCGGAGGCGGCTCGCACCCCGGCGGGACAGCGCCTCGCGGGCTTCCTGGCCGGTGCGGGCGACGCCCTGCGGAACGCGGACCGGGTGGACGCCGCCCGCCTGGCCCTGGCGCTCGAGGCCGGGGCCGAACGCGTGACCGAGGCCGACGACGGCACGCATCCCGGGTGCCTGCTGGCGGTGATGTCGGCCGCGGCCGACGGCGCGCTCGGCGCGTCGGACGGCGCTGGCGACCTGTCCGAGGTCCTCGTGTCCGCCGCCGAGGCCGGGCTGGTGGAGCTCGAGCAGGGACCGCTGGTGGACGCCCGCCTGTCAGAGCGCGGCACGGTCGACGCGGCGGGCGCCGGGTTCCTGCTCGTGCTCGACTCGCTCGCCGCGGTCGTCGCCGGGGATCCGCTGCCCGAACCGCCGCGGTCCGAGCCCGACACCCCGGTCGTCAGCGCCACCGGGCAGCGGTTCGTGGTGCGGTGCCAGGTCACGCCCCCGACGGCGGACATCGAGGCGGCGGCCGACCTGGAGGTCGTGGTGCACGAGCTGTCGGACCGCCTCACCTTCGAGGTCGCGGGCGGTCGGTGGACCGTCGACGCGGTGACCGCCCTCCCGGGCGCGGTGGTGGAGGCGCTGGCCGCGGCCGGCTCGCTCGGCGAGCTCCACATCGGGCTCGCGCCGTCGGCCTGAACCGGCCCGGCCACCGGCGTCGGTGGCGCGTGCTGGACTGAGGGCGTGAGCGACCGTCCGCCGATCACCCTCGTCGACCTGTCCTCCATGGGCGTGGAACTGCTGACGGGCATCGGTCCGCGCAAGCTCGAGGGCCTCCGCACGCTCGGGATCGAGTCCCTGCTCGACCTGCTCACCTACTACCCGCGTCGCTACGTCGACCGGACCCGGGAGGCGCGCATCCAGGACCTCGCCGAGGGCGAGGAGGCGCTCGTGCTGGGCCGGGTGGGTCCGGTCTCGGCCCGTCGCATCCGCGGCGGCCGCGTGATCGTCGTCGCCGAGGTCCGGGACGGCAGCGGGTCGCTCCGCTGCACCTTCTTCAACCAGCCCTGGCGCGAGAAGCAGCTGAGCGGTCGTTCGACGGCGGGGGTCTCGCCCGGGGACGCCGGGCTCGAGGTGGCCATGTTCGGGCGCATCGAGGTGTTCCGGGGCCAGCGGCAGATGACCAACCCGATCGTCGACATCATCGGCGACCCCAAGGGCGGCCGCACCGGACGGATCGTGCCGATCTACCCGCAGTCCGAGAAGGCCCGGCTGAGCACCTGGGAGCTGGGGGAGTGGTCCTCGCAGGTGCTGCGCCGCAGCCGCGAACGGGGCATCGACGACCCGGTGCCCGAGGAGATCCTCGACCGCCACGACCTGATCTCCCGCCAGGACGCGTTCACCGGCGTCCACGCCCCGTCGTCCATGGCCGAGGAGGTCGTGGCGCGCCGCCGCCTGGTCTTCGACGAGCTGTTCCGGCTGCAGCTCGCGCTCGTCCGCCGCAAGCGCGAGATCGAGGCGGCGTCGGTGGGCATCCGCCACGTGGTCGACGACGGTGACGAGCGCGCCGTGGCGCCGGGGCTGGTCGCCCGCTACCTGGGCGGCTTGCCGTACGACCTGACCGGGGCCCAGGCCCGCGCCATCGCCGAGATCCGCCACGACCTGGCCGGCCCGGTCCCCATGCACCGGCTGCTCCAGGGCGACGTCGGCTCCGGCAAGACCGTGGTGGCCATGGCCGCGCTGCTCACCGCGGTGCAGGGCGGGCACCAGGGCGCGCTCATGGCGCCCACCGAGGTGCTGGCCGAGCAGCACGCCGTGGGGGTCCGCGGCCAGCTGCAGGACGTCACGCTCACCGACGGTGGCGACACGCTGCTGGGCGAGCGACCGCTGGGCATCGCCCTGCTCACCAATCGCACCCCGGCGGCCGAGCGCCGCCGCATCCTGGCCGGCCTCGTCGACGGGACCGTCGACATCGTGGTCGGCACCCACGCCCTCATCCAGGACGCCGTCGAGTTCCGGTCGCTCGGCGTGGTGGTGATCGACGAGCAGCACCGCTTCGGCGTGGAGCAGCGTGCCGCGCTGCGCGACGCCAACGCGGACGGCACCGTCCCCGACGTGCTCGTCATGACCGCCACGCCGATCCCGCGCACGGCCGCCATGACCGTGTACGGCGACCTGGACACCACGGTGCTCGACGAGCTCCCGCCCGGCCGCATCCCGATCACCACGTCGTGGGCCCACAGCGACGAGCAGGAGGCCGAGGCCTGGCAGCTGGTCCGCGACCAGGTCGCCGAGGGCAAGCGCGCCTACGTGGTGTGCCCGCTCATCGAGGACTCGCCCAAGCTCGAGGCGTCGTCCGCGGAGGAGACCTACGAGCGGCTCGCGGCTGGCGAGCTCCACGGACTCCGGCTCGGGCTGCTGCACGGGCGCATGAAGGCGCCCGAGAAGGCCGAGGTCATGGAGGCCTTCCGCACCGGCGCGCTGGACGTGCTCGTGGCGACGACCGTGATCGAGGTCGGTGTCGACGTGCCCGAGGCCACCGTCATGGTCGTGCTGGACGCGGACCGCTTCGGCATCGCGCAGCTGCACCAGCTCCGGGGTCGCGTCGGACGGAGCGACGCCCCGAGC
>JAEZAI010000295.1 GCA_023427825.1 Actinomycetes bacterium | reverse complement strand
CCGCCGGCGCCCACCAGGCGGATGGTGGCGTCCAGGTCCTGCGCACCGCGGAGCCCGGCGGCGCCGACGATGGCGCCGCCCAGCGAGCCCAGGCCACCGATCGTCGCGCCCGAGAAGACCTCGACGCTCTGCACCACCTGGTAGCTCCCCTCGCGGGCGCCGTGCAGCAGCAGCACGTGCAGGCCGCCGGCCAGACCCGCCAGCGCGCCCGAGAAGATGAAGCCCTGCAGGGTGGCCCAGCGGGCCGACACCGACGCCGCCTCGGTGGCCTTGCGGTTGTCGCGTGCGGCGATGAGCAGGCGACCTGAGCGGGACCGGCGGACGCTGAGAGCGAGGATGATGCAGACCGCCAGCCACGCGAGCGTGAACCAGAGCATCGCCCGCTCGTCCTCCAGGTCGATGCGGCCCCAGAGCAGCGGGCGCGTCACGGTCTGGGGGATGAGCTCGGGGAAGACGTTGGGGTTGAGCACGTAGCCGTCGAGGACCACGGCGAACGCGAGGGTGACGACCGCCAGGAACGGCCCCTTGATGCGAAGCGCCGGGACGCCGAGCAGCACGGCGACCAGCGCACCGGTGGCAGTGGCCACCGCCAGCACGAGGAACAGGTCGATGTTCCAGCGCGAGACCATGTTGCCGGCGACGATCGCCCCGGCCCCGACGATCGCGAACTGGCCCAGGCTGATCTGGCCCGCCCAGCCGGTCAGCACCACGAGCGACACGGCGACGATCGCCCAGACCCCCATGATCGACACCGAGAAGGCGTCGGACGGCCCGAGCTGCATGGGCACGAGCACCGCGGCGAGCACGAGCAGGACCAGGCCGGCGCGCGTGGCCCACTTCACCAGCGGGAGCGCCGCGACCGCCGGGGCGAGGCCGCGGACCAGGTCCGCGTTGCGCCACCCACCGTCGGCGTCGTGGGCCCGGGAGCGCTTGCCCTCGCCGACCAGCAGCGCCACCAGGATCACGATCAGGAGCGCCACGTCGACGAGCGACGGGGTGTCGGTGTTCCAGCGGACCAGCTGCTGCATGACGCCCAGGCCGATGGCGGCGCCGAACGCGACCGGGAGCGACTCCATGCGGGCGACGATGGCGGCGGCCAGCGCGGGCAGCAGGATGGCGGGTCCGGCCGCCGCGGACGGCGCGGCGCCCTGGAACGGTGCCTGCAGCACGAACGTGAGCGCGGCGAGCGCGCCGGCGATGGCCCACACTGCGGTGGTCAGGTTCCGGACCGGCACGCCCAGCAGGCGGGCGCGGTCCGTGTTCTCCGAGGCGGCCCGGATGGCGGTGCCGGCGAGCGACCGGCGCAGGAACCAGGCCAGGACGACGACCACGACGGGCACGACGGCCAGCGTGAGCAGGTGGTTGCCGTTGATGAGGACGGCGCCCACCTCGAACTCGGCCGTGTTGAGCGGCGTCTCGAACGCGCCCAGCACCATGCCCGAGGCGTCGAACACGCGGGACGGGACGAGCAGCTCGATGCCGCCGAGCAGCTGGGCCAGGCCGATCGTGGCGACGGTCAGCACGAGGCGGGGCGCGTTGGCGAACCGGCGGATGATCGCCACCTCGACGAGCGCGCCGACGGCCAGACCGAGCAGGGGGCCCACGAGCAGGGTGGTCCAGTACGGCCAGTCCCACGACACGAACAGGTGGACGGCGAACAGGCCGGCCACGCCGGCCATGGCCCCGTTGGCGAAGTTGATGACGCGGTTGGCCCGCCAGATCAGGATCAGGCCGACCGCAGTGAGCCCGGTGGCCGAGCCCATGATGGCGCCGGCCAGCACGACGCCCAGCGGTGCGCCCGACGGCAGGAACGCGCCGAGCACCAGCCACAGCAGCCCGAGACCGCCGATCCACACGGCGATGCGGCCCCAGAGCGGCAGCGAGCCGTACGAGGGTCGCGGGGACGGAGCACCGCCCGGGTCGCCGGCGCCGCCGTCGCCGCCACCCCCGGAGCCGTCGTCGTACCAGGGGCGGTCGGGGGGCGCCGCCGCACCGGCCGGGTCGATCAGCTGCTGGTCGACCTCGACCTGGGGAGCGACGCGCGTCCGGTCGGGATCGGCGACGAGCTCGTGCGGATGCTCCGGGATCGAGCCCGGATGCGTGGTCATCCGAGCGCCGATCGCGGCGGCGAGGCGGGCCACTTGCCGATCGGGAACCGGGCCCCGCCGTTCGGGTCCTGGTACGTGCCGGGCGACCGGGTCTGGACCGACTGGACCGACGGGTTCCAGAAGACCTCGTGGGCGTCGTCGGTGGTGGTGTAGTCGTTCGGTCCGAAGCCCCACGTGCCGTAGGGGCCGGTCCGCTTCGGGTAGTCGAACATTGCCTTCTCGAACGACTGCGGCGTCAGGTTCGGCCCGGCGCCCTGGATGCCGATCGCCAGCAGGTAGAGCTGGTTGTAGATCAGCTCCACGCCGACCGACGGCTCGTCGGGCCGCACGGACTTGTAGGCCCGGTAGCCGAGGCCCTGCCCGGCCGGCTGCGGGGCGCCGGCGAAGCTGATGCCGAACGCCCGGCCCCACTGGTCCTGCTGGAGGATCTGGCCGATCATGTCGTTGTCCACCAGCGCCACGCCGGTGACGACCCACTCGGGCTGGTAGTTCTGCTCCTTCGCCTTGGCGGTGAGGAACGTGAGGATCAGCGGGTCGCAACCGCACACCACCGTGGTGATGTTCTCGGCCTTCAGATTCTGGATGAGGGAACCTGCCTGGTCCGACATGCGCGGGATGTCGATCTGGTACTTCAGCGAGTCGACCAGGTCACCGGCCTTGCCGGCCTTCTGCAGGAGGGCGATGCCCGACCGGACGCACTCCT
>JAEZAI010000228.1 GCA_023427825.1 Actinomycetes bacterium | reverse complement strand
CGGGGCCCGCGGCCCACCAGCCGCCCCCGGCCGCCGGGGGGGCGGCGGCGCCGGGGGCGGGCGCCGGCGAGGGCGGCGCCCCGCCCGGGTCCGCGGCGGCGGTGGCTGTTGCGTCCCCGGCTGCGGCGCTGACGGCATCGGGCGCGGGTTCGTCCTCGACGGGCTCGCGCAGCAGGAAGATCGCCACGAGGATGCCGCCGACCACGACCGCGGCGTCGGCCACGTTGAAGATCGGCCACCACTGGACGTCGATCCAGTCGACGACGCCGCCGGTCAGGAAACCCGCCTGGGCGCGGAAGATGCGATCCACGAGGTTGCCGAACGCACCGCCGATCACGACGCCGATCAGCACCAGGCCCACCTTGGAGCTCACCTTGCGGGCGATGAGCACCAGGCCGACCACGATGACGAGCACCACGAGCGAGATCCACCGACCCGCGCCGGTGCCCTTGGAGAACGCCATGCCGGTGTTCTCCGCGTAGTTGAACTGCAGCGTCCAGATGACGTGGATCGGCAGCTCGCCCTTGAGCCGGTCGACCGCCCACCACT
This sequence comes from Actinomycetes bacterium, assembly GCA_023427825.1. Taxonomy (GTDB): domain Bacteria; phylum Actinomycetota; class Acidimicrobiia; order Acidimicrobiales; family Microtrichaceae; genus Dermatobacter. Next base: position 3,108 of record JAEZAI010000228.1, on the reverse strand, counting down.
TGGTGAGCTGGTCGATCGCCAGCACGAGCGCCGCGGCGAGGCCGACGATCGTCCACCTGCGTGCGGCGGTCATGGCGGTGGTTCCGCTCAGCGGAAGCTGCGGGTCTTGTACTCGACCCGCTCCCTGGCCCACGGGATGGCCTTGAGCCGCTCCTTGGGGATCGGCTCCCCGGAGTACTCGCAGATCCCGTAGGTGCCCTTGCCGATCCGCTCGATCGCCGCGTCGATCTCGTCGATCGTCTGGCGGGCCTGGGCGGCGCGGGCCAGGTCGAAGTCGCGCTCGACGGCGAGCGTGTCGCCCTCGCCCGACTCGTCGTCGAACTGGACGTCGCCGGGCTCACGGTCGAACGCCAGCGCGTCCGCCTCGGCCTTGAGCGCCTCGGCCTGCTCGTGCAGCGTCGCCCGCTCCTCGAGGAGCAGCGCCTTCTGCGAGTCGAGGAACGCCTTGTCGAACGGGTTCTTGGCCGGCGTCTTCTTGGCCGGCGCCGCCTTCTTGGTGGCCGTCGCCTTGGCGGGCGCGACCTTGGCCGGCGCCGCCTTCTTGGCCGGGGCCGCCGCCTTCTTGGTCGCCGTCGCCGTGGCGGGCGCGGCCTTCTTGGCCGGGGCCGCCGCCTTCTTCGCGGTGGCCTTCTTGGCGGGCGGGGCCTTCTTGGCGGGGGCCTTCTTCGCCGTCGCCTTGGCGGCGGTGGCCTTGGCGGTGGTCGAGCCGGCGCGCTTGGTCGCCATCAACGGCCTCCTTCCCTGACGGGTCGTGTGATGGGCTGGTCGTCCAAATGGTCGGGGCACCTTAGCCGCGGCCCCGCGCCGCAGCAGGACAGGGGCGCGACCGGCCGACCGGGCCCGGAACGGGGCGTCCTGGAGGAGCGGAGCCGATGCCCGGACGGGCTCAGCGTCGCCAGCCGAAGCGGCGGTTGCGCGTCTCGCCCGAGCCCTCGAAGAACGCCGTCATCGCATCGTCGTCCTCGTCGGCCACGTTCACCGCGTCGTCGAGGTCCTGGAGGTAGCGGTCACGCCCGGAACCGGTGACCGGCTCGGCGATGATGTGCGGCGCGGTCTGGCGCGACGGCTCGTCGGCAAGGGAGATCGTCTCCTCCGCCACTGCACCGGCCGACTCGATGCGGGACCAGCTGCCCGGACCCCACTCGTCGGCGGCGTCGACGGCCTCGGTGGGCGGACCGTCGCCGGCCCCCTTGTCGAAGTCGACGACGCGCTCCTGGGCCGACGCCTGCGGTGCGGCGCCGGACGACGACGGCGGCTCGGCCGAGGGTTCGTCGACGACGATCGCCTCCGCCTCGGCGGACGGCTCGACCGAGCTCACCTCGACGACCGAGTCGGTGCGGGCGGGCTCGGGCTCCTCCGCCGGCTCGGGGGAGGCGACGGGCTCGGGACGCTGGACGATGACCTCGTCGGGCGGGATCGACATGGTCGGCCGGGCGCCCAGCCGGTCGGGGTCGGACGCGAGCAGCGTCAGCTCCTCGGCGGTGCGGGTGAGGTCCTCGCGGTAGCCGGCCAGGCGGGCCTCGAGCTGCGTGATCACATCCGCGAGCTGCGAGCGGCGGCTCTCGAGGACCTGCACCTCCTCCATGGCGCGCTCGCGGCGGTCGGCGAACTCGCTGTCGGCCTGCGTGCGGGCCCGGCGGATCAGCTCCTCGGCCTCGGCCTGCGCCTCGGCGAGCTGGCGGTCGGCGCGGGTCTTGGCCTCGACGAGCAGGTTCTGGGCCTGGCCCCGGGCATCGGCCTCCATCTGCTCCGCGGTGCGGCGGGCCATCAGCAGCGTGCGTGCGGCCTGCTCGACCTCGGCCTCCTCGCTGAGGGCGGTGGCGCTGCGGGCGCTGGCCTGCGCCTCGGCGACGGCGGCCTGGGCACGGGCCTGGACCTCACCGGCCTTCTCCTCGGCCGCGGCGGCTCGGGCCTCGGCCTCGCTCAGCCGGCTCTCGGCGACCGCGGCGCGCTCCTCGGTGTGGCGCACGCGGACCAGCAGCTGGGCGAGCGCCGTGCCGGCGTCCTCCATGAAGGTCTCGACCTGCTCGATGTCGTAGCCCTTGCGCCGCTCGGTGAACTCGGTCTTCTCGAACAGTTCCGGCGTGAGATCCATGGCGGCGATGCTAGTCCGCCCCGAACGCCCGTCACCGAACCGTCATGTCACGTTCCGTGATCGAACGGGTGGTCGGTCACAGACCCACCGGACGCGTGGTCGGGCGAACTCCGAACGTCGTTCGGGTATCGGTCGCGGCCCCGCCGCGAGCCGCGATCGGCGTGCGCTGCTCAGATCGTCGAGGCGACGAAGGAGCGCAGGATGACGATCACCAGGAACACCACCAGGAACGACATGTCGAGCATCGCGCCGCCGAGCCGCAGCGGGGGCACGACGCGGCGCACAGGTGCGAGCAGCCACTCGGTGGCCGAGAAGCAGACGCTGTTCACCTGTGCGAGCAGCGGGCCGCCGGGCGGGAACCAGCTGAGCACCGCGCGCAGGACGAGCAGGACCATGAGGGCCGTGAGGGCCCAGTAGACGACGATCATCGGGGGGTTCCGGCGGCGGTCAGCGGTCGTCGGCCGTCAGGCCGCCCTCGCGGATCCGACGGCGGTCGTCGTCGGAGACCTCGGCGCCGTGGGGCGTGAGCAGGAACACCTGGTCGGTGACGCGCTCCATGTTGCCCTCGAGGCCGTAGCAGAGCCCGCTGCCGAAGTCGATGAGGCGGCGGGACAGGTCGCGGTCGACGCCCTGCAGGTTGAGGATGACGGGCTGGTTCCGCTTGAAGTTGTCCGCCACCTCCTGCACGTCGTTGAAGCTCCTCGGCGTCACGACGTGCGGGCGGGCCACGCCCGGCAGCGGGCGGACGACGCCGCGGCCGTGGTCGGCGTCGGGTCCGGTGCCGGGGGTGGAGGAGATGACGCGGACGCCGCCGTCGCCGTCGTCGGGCTCCGAACCCGGACCGGGAACGGACCGCACGTTGGGACCCGCGCTGGTGCGGCGCTGGGGCACGGCCCGGGGACGGGCGGGAGCGGGCGCGGCGGGGGCGACGTCGACGATGTCGTCCTCGGGCTCGTCGTCGTCGATCCACTCGTCGTCGAGCGGCGGATCGGCGTACTCGGTGTCGTAGTAGG
>JAEZAI010000222.1 GCA_023427825.1 Actinomycetes bacterium | reverse complement strand
GAGGAGTACGGCGGCCAGGGTCGCGGCTACGTCGACCAGTTCATCTTCTACGACGAGTCCATGCGCGTCGGGGCGCCCGTGCCCATGCTCACGCTCAACTCCGTGGCGCCCACGATCATGAAGTACGGCACCCAGGAGCAGAAGGACTTCTTCCTGCCCCGGATCCTGTCGGGCTCCACGCACTTCGCCATCGGCTACACCGAGCCCGACAGCGGCACGGACCTGGCGTCCTTGCGCACCCGCGCCGTCCGCGACGGCGACGAGTGGGTGATCAACGGCCAGAAGATCTTCACCTCGCTCGCGACCGACGCCGACTACATCTGGCTCGCGGTGCGCACGAACCCCGAGGCGTCGCGACACGCGGGGATCTCGCTGATCATCGTCCCGACCGACGTGCCTGGCTTCAAGGCCGTGCCCATCCAGAACTTCGGCAACTTCAACACCAACTACACGTTCTACGAGGACGTGCGCGTGCCGGTGGAGAACTGCATCGGCGGCGAGGGCCGGGGTTGGCCGCTGATCATGGAGCAGCTCAACCACGAGCGCGTCACGATCTGCTCGTCCGGGATCATGGAGCGGGCGCTCGACGAGACCACCGACTACGCGGCGGAGCACGTCCTGGCCGACGGCAGCCGGCTCATCGACCAGCCGTGGGTCCAGCACGAGCTCGCCTGGGTGCACGCACGCCTGGACGTCCTGCGCCTCCTCAACTGGCAGGTCGCGTGGAACGCGGATGCCGGCAACCCGCTCGACCCGGCGGCGGCGTCCGCGGTCAAGGTCCACGGGACCGAGCTCTACATGGACGGCCTGGGACGGCTGCTCGAGGTGCTCGGCCCGGTGGCGGGCATCCGCGACGGCTCGCCGGGCTGCGCCCTGAAGGACCGCCTCGGCACGCTGCTGCGAGGCCTGCACGTGCTGACGTTCGGCGGCGGCACGAACGAGCTGCAGCGCGACCTGATCGCCATGTTCGGCCTGGGCCTGCCGCCCTCCCCGCGCTGACGCGCCCGCACCCTGAGGAGAAGAAGTGGACTTCGCACCCACCGACGAGCAGCGGGCCGTCATCGACCTCGCCGAGCAGATCCTGACCGACCTGTGCGCACCCGAGGTGCTGCGGCAGGTCGAGTCCGGCGCCGAGTGGTTCCACCGGGACCTGTGGGGCGCGCTCGCCGGCGCCGGCCTGCTGGGCATCTCGCTGCCCGAGTCCGTGGGCGGCGGCGGGTTCGGCGTGGTCGAGACCTGTCTGCTGCTCCGGGAAGCCGGCCGGGCGGTGGCCCCGGTCCCGTTGTGGTCCACGCTGACCGCGGGTTCGATCCTGGCCGAACGGGGCACGGACGGGTTGCGCTCGGAGTGGCTCCCCGGGGTGATCGACGGATCGACGATCCTGGCGATCGCGCTCGACGAGCCCGCATCGGGACCTCGGGAGCCGCAGGTCCGCGCCACCCGCTCGGGCGAGGGCTGGACGCTGAACGGCACCAAGACCAACGTGGCCGCGGTGCACCTGGCCGCGGCCGTGCTGGTGCCGGCCCGCACCGACGACGGTGACGGCGATCCCGCGGACGACGGAGTGTCGGTGTTCGTCGTGCCGAGCGGCGCCCCGGGCATGGTCGCCCAGCGGCAGGACACGTTCAACCACGAGCCGCACTTCCAGGTCGACCTGGACGGCGTGATGGTGGGCGACCTCGCCCGCATCCCGGGCGATCGCGCCACGCTCGACCGGCTCGTCGACCTGGCGACCGTGGGGTTGTGCGCCCTGGCATCTGGTGTCGCCGACGGCGGCACCACCCGCACCGCGGCGTACGCCACCGAGCGCAAGCAGTTCGACCGGCCGATCGGCTCGTTCCAGGCGGTCGGGCACCGCATGGCCGACTGCTACATCGACAACGAGGCCATCCGGCTCACGATGCTGCAGGCGGCCACGCGCCTGGCCGCCGGGGAGACGGCTGACCGCGAGGTGGCCGTGGCCAAGTACTGGGCGTCCTACGGGGGCCGGCGGGTCGGACATGCGGACCTGCACCTGCACGGCGGCATCTCGATCGACCTGGACTACCCGATCCACCGCTACTTCCTCTGGTCCAAGCAGCTCGAGCTCACGCTCGGCGCCGCCGGCCCGCAGCTCGCGCGTCTCGGCAGCCTGCTCGCTGGTTGAGCCAGACCACCCGAACCATTCCACCCGGGACGACCGTCCCCGACGGCGAGGAGCCGACCAGATGACCGACCTGCAGCTGGACCACCTGTTCTCCGTCGACGGCAAGGTGGCGCTCGTGACCGGCGGATCGCGGGGCATCGGCGAGATGATCGCCGCAGGCCTCCTCACCAACGGCGCCTCCGTCTACATCAGCTCGCGCAAGGCCGGCGTCTGCGACGCCACCGCCGAGCGGCTCTCGGCCGAGTACGGCGGGACCTGCGTGTCGCTCCCCGCCGACCTCTCGGGACTCGAGGGGATCCAGTCGCTCGCCACGGCGCTCGCCGATCGGGAGGACCGGCTCGACATCCTGGTCAACAACGCCGGGGTGTCGTGGGGCGCGCCGCTCGACGAGTTCCCGGAGCTCGGCTGGGACA
>JAEZAI010000117.1 GCA_023427825.1 Actinomycetes bacterium | reverse complement strand
AGGAGGCGGCGATCACCTACCGCGACGCCAACATCGACAACGACGAGTTCCTCCAGCAGTACCTCGACACGATGAAGGCGACCTCGCTCGACGACCTCCAGGAGGTGAACCGGACGGTCAACGGCGTACCGCTCTTCAACACGATCGCAGCGTCGTCGGACGGGCGCGCCTGGTACGCAGACACCTCGGCGACCCCCAACCTGTCGCCCGAGGCGATCGCCGCCTACGAGGCCGCGCTCGTGTCGGACCCGATCACCAAGCTGGCCGCGGACAACGGCGCCGTGCTGCTCGACGGCTCGGACCCGACCTTCGAGTGGGTGGACGCACCGGGCGCCCGTGACCCGGGGCTCGTTCCGCCGGATCGCCAACCCCAGCTCGAACGCACCGACTACGTGTTCAACGCCAACGACTCGTTCTGGCTCGCGAACGCCCAGCAGCTCCTGCAGGGCGACTACTCGCCCCTGCACGGCCGGCAGGAGACCGCCCGATCGCCGCGGACCCGCGAGAACGCCGTCGTCCTGGACGACACCTCGGCCTCCGGGCCGGCCGGAGCGGACGGGAAGTTCACCCTCGACGAGATCGCCGACGCCTCGCTGGCCAACGAGGGCTACACGGCACGGGCGCTCCGCGCTGCGGTCGTGGACCGCTGCCGCGCCGCAACCGGTCCGATCGCCGTCGAGGAGCTCGCCGCGTCCGCTGACGACGTGCCCGGCCTGCCCGCTGCGAGCGTCGACATCGCGCCGGCGTGCTCCGTGCTCGCGGAGTGGGACGGCCGGTACGACCTCGACAGCGTGGGCGCCCCGCTGTGGCGCGAGCTCATGGCGCGCTACGAGCCGAAGCAGCTCACCCAGGCCGGGGCGCTCTGGGCCGAGCCGTTCGACCCGGCACGTCCCGTCGAGACCCCGAGCGGCCTCGCTCCGGCACCGGCCGGCGCACCGGATCCGGTGCTGGTCGACCTCGCTCGAGCGGTCCAGGCGCTCGAGGTGGCCGGGTACGCCCCGGACGTACCGTTGGGCGACGTGCAGTTCGCCCTGCGCGACGGCGAGCGCATCCCGATCCACGGCGGCAACGCCGCCGACGGCACGACGAACATCGTGTCGTTCGCGGCGAGCAGCACCAGTCGCGATCCCGAGGTGGCCGACCTGGAGCGCGAGCGCCTGGTCAGGGGCTCGACCTTGTCGAGCATCGACGACGAGCGCGGCTACCCGGTCAACTACGGCACGTCGTTCCTGTTCGCCGTGCGCTTCGGCGACGACGGGCCCACGGCCAAGGCGTTCCTCACCTACGGCAACACCGGTGACCGGTCCTCGGACCAGTACACCGAGGTGACCGAGCGCTTCTCCCAGAAGAACTGGCGCGACGTCGCGTTCACCGAGAAGGCGATCGAGCGCGACCAGATCGGAGAGACGCTGACCGTCAAGGGCTGAACCTCGATCGGAGGGACGACTGGTTCGTGAAGCTCGATCGGTCGGACCTCGAGTTCCGCCACCAGACGGAGCACGCCGATGGCGGCGACAGCACGTTCTTCATGCTGATCCGCCCGGACGGGGACTGACCCCGCCGGTGACCCGGGCACCCCACCACTCGGGCCGGAGCTCGCCGAGGGAGGTCACGACGGCGTCGGCGCCGGCATCCCGCAGCCGGTCGGGACGGCCGACGCGGTCGACGCCGATCACGATCCCCACCTCACCCCGGCGTCCGGCCTCGACGCCGACCGCCGCATCCTCGAGCACGGCGCAGTCCGACGGGTCCGAGGCCAGCTCCCCCGCCGCCCGGAGGAACGCATCAGGTGCCGGCTTGCCGGCGAGGCCCTCGTCCTCCACCACAGCGCCGTCCACCACGACGTCGATCCATCGTCCGAGCCCGGTGGCCGACAGCACGAGCCGGGCGTTGCGACTGGACGACACGACGGCCCTGCCGGCTCCCTCGGAGGCCAGCCACTCGAGGTAGGGCGGGGCGTCGTCGTACACGTGGACCGACCCGCCGGCGACCTCGGCCCGGAAGAGCTCGTCCTTGCGGGCCGCCATCGCGTCCACCGGCTCGGAGTCCGGGCCGAGCCGGGATGCCGGCACCCCCCGAGCGGCGAGGAAGCTGGTCACGCCGTCGCGTCGGGGCCGGCCGTCGACGTACCGCAGGTAGTCGTCGACCGGATCGAACGGTCGGACGTCGGCGATCCCGAGGGCCGCCGCGATGCCCGACCGCAGCACGTCGTCGAACATCTTCGTCCAGGCCCGGGCGTGGGCCTCGGCGCTGTCGGTGAGCACCCCGTCGAGGTCGAACAGGTGGTGGATGGGCCAACGCAGTCCATCCCCCTGGGGCGGGCCATGTCCGTCCACGGTGGCGCCCTACCCCTGCCGCCCGCCGCGATGTCGTGACCGGCCCGATCCGGTCCCGCCGGGATCGGGCGGGTCGGCGGCCACCGGTTCGAGGAAGGAGAAGGCGATGCTCGGCACCGCATCTCGGAGCTCTGACGCGACGTCCCCGAGCACGTCGCCCGCCGGGTCGCGACCAGCGAGCTGGACACGGCCGACGACCAGCAGCTGGTCGGGGCCGAGGTGCTCGGTGCGCAGGTCCACGAGCACGTCGACGTCGGGGTGGTGCTCGATCACCTCGCAGATCCTGGCGACGGCCCCCGGATCGGCCGACTCGCCGATCAGCATGCTCTTCGTCTCCACCGCGAGCGTCACGGCGATCGCTGCGAGGAGCACCCCGATGGCGAGGCTGCCGAGCGCGTCGAAGCGGGCGTCGCCGGTCACCTGCGCGAGCACGATGCCCGCCGTCGCGAAGAGGAGACCCAGCAGCGCGCCCGAGTCCTCGAGCAGCACCACCGGCAGGTCGGGCGACTTCGACTGGCGGATGAAGCTCCACCACGACCGACCGCCCCGCACCCGCCGGCTCTCACGGGCCGCCGTCCGCAGCGACAGCCCCTCCAGGACGAAGGCGACGGCGAGGATGGCCAGCGCCCACCCGGGCGACTCGAGGTCGTGAGGCCGGCGCAGCTTCTCCTCACCTTCCACGAGCGCGAAGACGGCGCCGCCGGTGAACAGGACCAGTGCGACGACGAACGCCCAGAAGTAGCGCTCGCGCCCGTAGCCCAGCGGGTGGGCCGCGTCCGGGCGGCGTCCGCCGCGGGCGTGGCCCAGCATGAGCAGCGCCTGGTTCGCGGTGTCGGCCACGGAGTGGACCGACTCGGCGAGCATCGACGCGGCCCCGGTCACGAGGAAGCCGACGAACTTGGCGGCGGCGATCCCGAGGTTGGCGAGGAA
>JAEZAI010000053.1 GCA_023427825.1 Actinomycetes bacterium | reverse complement strand
GGCGTTCACCGTCGGCCACGGCGACCTGCTGGTCATGGGCGGCAGCTGCCAGCGGACGTGGGAGCACGCGGTCCTCAAGACCGCACGTCCGGTCGGCCCGCGAATCAGTGTCCAGTTCCGTCCGCGGGGCGTGAGCTGACGGTACGTTCGCCCGGGTGCAGCGCGACGTGACCCCGACGGCGCTCGTCGTCGGAGGCGGTCCGGCGGGGCTCGTCGCCGCCGAGCGGCTGGCGGCGGCAGGGGTGTCGGTCACGGTCGTCGAGCACATGGTGGCGCCCGGCCGGAAGCTGCTGCTGGCCGGACGTGGCGGACTCAACCTGACGCACTCCGAGCCCCTGACCGCGTTCCTCGCCCGCTACGGCGACGCCGACCGACGCCTGGTGGCGGCCGTCGAGGGGTTCGATCCGGACGCACTGAGGGCCTGGGCCAAGGGGATGGGCGAGCCGACCTTCGTCGGGACCAGCGGCCGGGTGTTCCCCGAGTCGCTCCGTGCGAACGACCTCCTGCGGGCGTGGCTCGAGCGCCTGAGCTCGCTCGGCGTCGTGATCCGCACGGGGATCCGCTGGTGCGGGTGGAGCGGCGCCGGTCACGAGCTCAGGATCGTGAGGACCGGAGCGTCCGAGACGGTGCATCCCGACGTCGCCGTCCTCGCCCTCGGCGGGGCCAGCTGGCCCAAGGTCGGATCCGACGGCGAGTGGGTCGAGGTGCTGCAGTCGGCAGGGGTCGCGGTGGCCGACCTCCGCGCCTCGAACTGCGGGATCGACGTCGCGTGGTCCGGGGTGTTCGCCGGTCGCTTCGCCGGCGAGCCGGTCAAGAACGTGTCGCTCACCGTCGGCGACCGCACGGTGCGCGGCGAGCTGATGGTCACCGAGCACGGGCTCGAGGGCGGAGCGGTCTACGCGCTGTCCCGAGAGCTGCGCCACGCCCTCGACCGAGCCGGCTCGGTGGTCGTGCGGGTGGTCCTGCGTCCCGACCTCGACCTCGATGCCATCGCGGAGCGCCTCGCCCGTCGTCGGACCAAGGAGTCGGTGAGCACGTCCCTTCGGCGCTCCGTCGGACTCCCTCCCGTGGCGGTGGGCCTCCTGCGGGAGGGCGCTGCGAACCGGCTGCCGGACGACCCGTCCGCCCTGGCCGCGCTCGTCCGCTCCGTCCCGCTGCGCGTCGACGGCCTGGCGCCACTGGAGCGGGCGATCTCCACCTCGGGTGGGGTGCGGTTCGACCAGCTCGACGAGCACCTCATGCTGCGGGTCCGTCCCGGTACGTTCGTCGCGGGAGAGATGCTCGACTGGGACGCCCCGACCGGCGGCTACCTGCTGCAGGCGTCGTTCGCGACCGGCGTGGCCGCGGCCGAGGGTGCGCTGGAGTGGCTGCGGTCGTCGGCGTTCAGAAGCGCTCGCGACGGACCTTCGCCTTCCGGCCCTTGATCTTGGTGTGGCGCATCGCGGCGACGACGTCGTCGGCGAGCGCCTCGGGGACCTCGACGAGCGAGAACCGGTCGGCGATCTGGATGCCGCCGATGTCGGACCCCTTGAGCGGGGACTCCCCGGCGAAGGCGCCCACGAGGTCCTTCGGTCGGATCCCTCCCTCGCGTCCGACCGCCACGAAGAGGCGGGTCGTGTCGCCGGACGTGGAGGACCACTGCTCGCGATCGCCCTTGCGTCCCTTCCCCTTCCCGTCGCGAGCTTCGCCGCGGGCCTTCCCGTCGCGACCCTTGCCGTTCTTGCCGTCGCGGCGCTTGCCGGAGCCGTCCTTGTCGTGGGGCCGGTACCGGCTCTCGTCGCCCAGGTCAGGGATGTCGGCGGTGTCGCCGTCGCTGCGGGCCGTCAGCTCGTCGACCAGCTCGATCGCCGCGAGCGCCACGTCGATGAGGTCGTGCTCCTCGGTCAGCAGGTCGAGCACCGAGCGGTAGCGGTCGAGGTTGTCGCTCTCGACGTGATCGCGCACCCGCGCTGCGGTCTGCTCGAGCCGTCGGCTCCGGAGGTCGGCGACCGTCGGGACACGCTCGACCGCGATGCGCCGGCCGGTCAGCCGCTCGATGTTCTTGAGCAGGCGGCGCTCACGCGGCTCCGCCAACGTGACGGCGACGCCCTCCCGGCCCGCACGTCCCACGCGGCCGATGCGGTGCACGTACGCCTCGGGAGCGGAGGGCACGTCGTAGTTGACGACGTGGGTCAGGCTGTCGACGTCGAGGCCGCGTGCCGCCACGTCGGTGGCGATGAGCAGCTCCGCCGTGCCGGACCGCAGCCGCCCCATCACCCGGTCCCGCTGCTCCTGGTTCATGCCGCCGTGGAGGCCCTCGGCGCGGTAGCCGCGACCGTTCAGCGTCTCGGTCAGCTGGTCGACCTCGATGCGGGTGCGGCAGAAGACGATGGTCGCAGGAGGAGACTCCACGTCGAGGAGGCGGCCGAGCGCCGCCGCCTTGTGCGAGCGGGGCACCACGTAGGCGACCTCGCGCACCCTCGGGGCCTCGCCGCTCGGCGTCGGCTCCGTGGCGATCTCGATGCGTTCGGGCTCGCGCAGGTGGCGTCGGGCCAGTCGGTCGATGCGCGACGGCATCGTCGCCGAGAACAGCACGGTCTGGCGGGACTCGGGTGTGGCGGCGAGCAGGGCGTCGATGTCCTCCGAGAAGCCCATGTCGAGCATCTCGTCGGCCTCGTCCAGCACGACCATCGACAGGTGCGTCAGGTCGAGCGAGCCCCGCTCGAGGTGATCGATCGCCCGTCCCGGTGTCGCCACCACGACGTCGACTCCCCGTTGCAGGGCGTGGAGCTGCCGCCCGATCGGCTGGCCTCCGTAGATCGGGAGCACCCGTGCGCCGATGCCACGGCCGTAGCGGTGCACCGCCTCGCTGACCTGCATCGCCAGCTCCCGTGTGGGGACCAGCACCAGCGCGAAGGGTCCGCCCCCGGAGCCGTCGACCGCCAGGCGCTGCAGGATCGGCAGCGCGAACGCCGCGGTCTTGCCGGTGCCGGTCGCCGCTCTGCCGAGGAGGTCGCGCCGCTCGATCAGGCGGGGCACGGCGGCCCGCTGGATCGGCGTCGGCTCCTCGTAGCCGAGCTCGGCGAGCGCGGCGAGCAGTCGGGCGTCGAGTCCGAGTCGGTCGAAACCGACGTCCGGAGCAGTGCTGTCGTCGAGGGCAGTGCTGTCATCGGGGGCAGTGGTGTCGTCGGGGTGCATGGGTGGCTCCAGGCCGGTGGTCGCGCTCGCCCCACGGTGACACGTCGAGCGGCCGAATGACGAACGCCCCGCGGCTCGATCGCCGGCGGGACGTGGTTCCGCCGGTGGGGCACGCTCCGCCGGTACGGTCGCCCTCGTGCAGCGGGACATCCTGGACGAGATCGAGACCTCGAAGCGCGGCCTCGCCGAGTCCTATCCCAAGGTGGGGGCGAAGATCGGTCTGCAGGTCCTGCACCGGCCCACGGGGCTCCGCGGCAAAGTCAACAAGTTCACCGGCGAGATCGTCGAGCTGCGCGACCCCGCCGGGCGCGAGCACCGGTTCCGCAACCGCCCGGGCGCGTTCGCGGTCGACGGCGAGACCGTGACCCTGGTGCGGCCCGCACCGCCGTCCGCCGCGGGAGCGGGCGCCGGACTTCGCCGGACCGCCGCTGGTGCCCTGGTGGCGGAGCAGGCGCCGGCGAGGATCGCCAAGGCCTCGCGAATCTGGGTCGAGGGGAGCCACGACGCCCGCATGCTCGAGCGGGTCTGGGGCGACGACCTGCGGGAGCTCGGCATCGTGGTCGAGCCCATGGGTGGCATCGACGACCTGGAGTCGCTCGTCCGCGAGTTCGGCCCGGGGCCCGACCGCCGCCTGGCCGTGCTCGTCGACCACCTGGTGCCGGGCTCCAAGGAGACCCGCCTCGCCGAGCGGGTCCAGGGCCCGCACGTGCTGGTGGTGGGCCACCCGTACGTGGACGTGTGGCAGTGCGTGCGGCCGGTCAAGCTCGGGATCGCGGCGTGGCCCGACGTGCCTCGCGGCGAGGACTGGAAGACCGGCGTGTGCCGCCGGCTCGGGTGGGGCGAACCGCAGGACGGGTGGCGCCGGGTCCTCGCCGCCGTCGACTCGTTCGCGGATCTGGAACCGGGACTCGTCGGTTCCGTCGAGCGGGCGCTCGACGCGCTCGCGGACGCCGGCTGAACCGCTACTCGGGGCAGCCGTCGTAGAGGCCGTCGATCGGACCCTGCTCGCCGAAGGGGCCCATCTGGTCGAGGACGTCGCCCAGGCGGTCCTCGAGTTCTGCCGGCGACGTGGCGTCGCCGACGATCTCGTCGAGCAGCTCCGTCGGATCGAGCTCGGTGAGATCAGCCACCTCGTCCGGCGCCGGCGCCTGGATGGCCTGCGGGCGGCCGATCTCGGTGATCACCACCGTCATGTCCGCGGGCGTCATCCGGTAGAGCGAGCAGTCGGGATAGGCCGACGTGTCGGCGTCGGCAGTCACCTCGACGCGGTGCAACCGGCCCCCGTCGTCCACGTCGGCGGTGATGTCCACCGAGGTGTGGTCCGTGGCGTACCGCAGGATCCGTCCGATCCGGTCGGCCCCGAGCTCCTCGGTCATCGAGCCATCGACGCCGGGCAGGAGCTCCGTGGCCCCGGTCCCGCTCAACGTCACGTGGTAGCGGTCCACGTCGATGCCGTCGACGCTCGTGCGGACCGGCTCGCCCTCGGTCGCGGCCGTGCGCAGGGCGTCGAGGGTGGCGTCGAGCGTGGTCGACCACGGCGCGTCCTCCAGCTCGCCGAGCAGGCCGCCGAACGGGAGGTGGGTGTAGCGATCGCCGAGCTTCACGTAGGCGTCGCCGTCGACCAGCAGGGTCTCCGTCCCGGCGGGTTCCGACGTCGTCACGCTCAGGTCGTCGCCGTCGAATCGGACGTCCACGTCGACGACCCCCGAGCGCATCTGGATCCGGCCCGACGTCACCGGGTCCGCCGCTGCGGCCGCCAGCGCAGCGGGCGTCGCCATGGAGTCCGGCGCGGCCGGGGTGGCCGCCGCCCGCTCGTCGGAGGTGAGCGACGGGCCGGCGACGAGCGTGTCATCGCCGCTGCACGCCGCCACCACGGGCGAGCCGAGCAGCAGCACCGCCGCCGTCGTGATCAGGATCCGTCGGCGGGTCACTCCGGGCAGCCCTCGTAGATGTCGTCCTCGTACACGTCGTACTCCTCGTCCCACTTCTCCGCGTCGTCGGAGGTGGCGATCTGGCTGTCGGACGGCACGTCGACGTCGCCCCAGTCGCTGGTGGAGGGCAGCACGCCGGCGCCGCGGACCTCCTCGTACGCCGCGACGAGGTCGGCGTCGTCCAGCGTGCCGGCGTCGATCGACACGTCCAGCTCCTCGACCACCTCCACGAGGTAGCCCCGGGGGTAGGAGCCGAGCGACGTGGTCAGCTCGGGCCCCCGCTCGGTGAGGTCGTCGGCGTAGAACTGGTCGAACCACGCCACCATCTGGGCGTCGTCGGGGAGCGCCATCCGTCGCCAGTCGATGCCGGCCGCCTCGGCCCAACGGCGCAGGTAGTCGAGCACCTCGGCCTTGGTGCGCGGACCGGTGGCGGTCTCCACCGTGTCCGCAGCGGCGTCGGGCTGGATGTCGACCTGGGAGCCGTCGTCGGGCACCGACACCGTCGGGCCGTCGAGGCCGTCGAGCGGGTCGAACCCGCCCGTCATCTCGTCGGCGTACTCGTCCATCGAGCGGACCTGGTCGGCCGGCGGCGCCTCGATGTGCTGCGGATCGTTGACCTCGGTGATCGTGAACGTCGCCTCGGTCGTCTCGGCGGAGAACGCCGGGCAGTCGGGGTACTCCGACACGTCGGCGTCCATGGTCATCGTCAGCCGGTGCAGGTTCCCGTCGTCGTCGACGTCGCCCGTCAGCTCCACCGTCATGTGGTCGGTCAGGTACTCGTCGATGCGCTCGGAGCGGGTCTCGCCGCCGGTGGACCCGACGTCCTCGCCGAGCGCCTCCATGAACGCCTCCATGGCGGCCCGGCCGGTGACCGTCGCCCGGTAGCGGGTCACCTCGACGCCGTCGACGGTCGTCCGCTCACCGGGCTGGTCGACCACGCTCGACCGGAGCAGCTCGTCGATCGCACCGGCGAGGTCACGGAACCCGAACCCCATGTCGGCCATCGAGAACTCGCCCTCTTCCTCCTCGTCGGGGATCGCGACGAAGCCCTCGTCGCCGAACGTCATGTAGGTGGTGCCGTCCACGTGGACCGAGCGCCACGTGCCCATCGCCTCGGGCACACCCGTCTCGCCGTCGGGCTCCATCTCGGTGGCGACGTCGTCGCCGTCGAAGCGGACGATCATGGTGCCGCTGGGGCCGCCCAGCTCGATGCGACCCGACCGCAGGTCCTCCGCGGTGTCGGCCAGCGCGGACGGCGCAGCGACCACCGTGTCCTCGGAGTCGCCGGTGCAGGCGGCGCCCGAGGCCGCGACCAGCAACCCGACCGTCAGCGCGGCGGCCCGGCGGCCGATGCGTCCCTGCGACGTCCGATCTCCCATGTTCCCGCCTCTCCTCAGGTGGGGTCGAGGGTACCGAGGGATGCCCGGATCCGCTCGGGGACGGGTGAACCTGCTCAGTCGGCGACGTCGAGCACGGCCACCGTGTGCAGCACCCGGACCCGCACCAGCAGCTCGCCGGGCACGCCGTTGCGTTCCCCGTACTCGTCGGCCCGATCCGGACCCATGTAGCGCCCTCCGATGCGCCCGGCCCAGTGGCGCACCTCGTCGAGGTCGTCGATCAGCGTGGCCTCGCCGTCGATGGACACGAACGAGAACGGCGGTCGGTCGTCCTGCACGACGAGGCTGAGGCGCGGGTCGGCGGCCAGGTTGCGACCCTTCACCGTGTGCTCGCCGGTGTTGAACACGATCTGGCCGATGCCGCCCCCGGCGGGGTCGAGGTCGTACCAGATGGGCGCCGCGTGCGGTCGGCCGTCGGGCCGGCGGGTGGCCAGCACCGCCGGGCGGGCCGGCTCCGCCAGGAGGAGGTCGCGCACCTGGTCGTCGGTCATCGGCGTGTCGCCCACCTCGCCAGGATGGCGCGGCGTGCCAGCATGCACCCATGCCCCCCGAGATCTCCGACGGTGACGGCCCTCGCACGGTCGAGGACCTGCTGGCCGAGCGACTCCGCCAGCTCGGCGTCCGACGGACCTACGGACTCGCGGTGCGGGGGCTCGACCACGTGCCGGTGGAGGACCCTGACGTCGCCGTGCTGCTGGCCGACGCCGACGGGCGTCTGGGCCACGACGACGGGTCGGGCCGGCTCGGCGCGGCGGCCCTGGCCGGACCGATCCTGCACCTCAGCTCCGCGCCGGGCGGCACCGCGCCGTTGCAGACCGTCGGCTCCGTCGAGGAGCTCGTCGAGGCCCTGGCGGACCCGCCCGGACTGGCGGTGCCCGGCACGTCGGCCATCCACCTCGACCTGGACCTCCACGAGCCGGTGCCGGCGGAGCCGCAGCCCGAGTCCGGCCGGGAGCGCATGCCGGTGCTGGTGCTCGACCCGTCGCTGAGCGGCCTGCGGATCCTGGTCCTCGCCGGACCGGGGGTGGTGCGCACCTACGCCCACACCGGCCTCCGCAACCTGACCCGTGCGGCCGGGGCGCCGGTGCTGGCGACGTTCGGCGCGATCGGACTGGAGCGGTGGGACAGCCCGTACCACGCCGGCGTCGGCGGCCTGCAGGAGCGGGATCTGGCGCTCGGAGGTCTGGACGGCGTCGACCTGGTGATCGCGTCCGGGATCGACCCCGCCGAGGTGCCGCCGCAGCGGTTGGCGAACCTGGTGCTCCAGGAGGTCCCGCCCCGCCAGCTGGGTGCCCTGCTCGACGGCTGGCCGCCCCAGGGGCCCGATCCGGCCGGCCGACCGTCGGTGCGCGACGCGCTCGCCCCCGTCCTCACGCCGCTGTGGGAGCACGACGGGGCGCCCCTCGCCGGCGCGCGCGCCGCGCTGCACCTCTCGGGAGCGCTCCCAGAGCGGGGCGTCGTGGTCGCCGATCCCGGTCCCGCGGGGTTCTGGGTCGCCCGGGCGGCGCCGTCGTCGTTCCCGGGCGCGATCTGCGTCCCTGGAACG
>JAEZAI010000048.1 GCA_023427825.1 Actinomycetes bacterium | reverse complement strand
GACCGGGTCCGGGCCGCGGCCGCGGCCGCGGCGTCAGCGACGGGTCCGAACGGTCCGGTGGCGCTGCAGTACGGCCCGACCGCCGGCGTCCCGGTCCTCCGCGAGGCGGTCGCACGGGGTCTGGGCGTGGATCCGGACGAGGTGGTCGTCACCACCGGCTCCCAACAGGGGCTCGACCTGCTCGCCCGCGCGCTGTGCGCCCCGGGTGACGTCGTCGCCGTGCAGGAACCGGCGTACCTCGGTGCGGTCCAGGCGTTCCGCGCCGCCGGCGCGCGGGTGGTCGGGGTGCCGGGTGACGACGAGGGCATGGACGTGGACGCACTCACCGGGATGATCCGGCGCGGGTTGCGACCACGAGCCGTCTACGTCGTCGCGGATCACCACAACCCCACCGGCGCGGTCCTGTCGCCCGGGCGCCGCCACCGCCTGCGCGAGCTGGCGGCCGAGCACGGCGTGCGGCTGGTCGAGGACGCGGCGTACCGCGACCTCCACTGGGGACCCCCGACCCGCTCGCTGTTCCGCGGCACCGGCGACACCCGCGCTCGCGACGGTGCGGCGCCGCAGGTCGTCCACCTCGGCTCCAGCTCGAAGGTGCTGGCCCCCGGCCTGCGGGTGGGATGGCTGTCCGGCCCGGCGGCGGTTCGCGACGCGGTCGTCCGCCTGAAGCAGACCTCGGACCTTCACACGCCCACCTGGAACCAGCTGGTGGTCGCCCACCTGCTGACGGACCCGCACCACGCCGCGCATCTCGAGCACCTGCGACGCGAGGCGCGTCGCCGCTGCCACGCGCTCCACCGGGCGTTGACGTCGGAGCTGGGCGACCGGATCCGGCTGACCCGTCCCGACGGCGGCATGTTCCTGTGGCTCGAGGCGACCGACGGCACCGACACGGACACGTTGCTCGGCCGAGCGATCGACGCCGGCGTGGCGTTCGTGCCCGGCTCGGCCTTCGCCGTGCCCGCCGACCCGAGCTCCGGCCTGCCGGCCACCTCGTGGTCGAACACGGCCCGGCTGTCGTTCGCCACGCAGGACCCCGACGGGCTCCGCATCGCGGCGGCGCGGCTGGCCTCGGTCTGGTCGCGCTGACGGGGCCGATCGCTGATCGGGTTCAGGCGCTGGACGACGTCAGGGACCGAACCGGTTCAGGAGCCGGCGTCGTCCCTGCGCTCGGCGCGAGCGCGGGCGAGGTCCACTGCCACCACCTGCCCGCGCTCGCCCAGCACCTCCATCACGGCCACCGGCACCTCGGCGCCCACATCGACCAGGTCCACCTCCGCCTGCTCCAACGCCACCACCGCGGTCAGCTGCACGGGCGTGGAGCCCTCGACCAGGTTCAGCACGAGCGTGTGCAGCTCCAGGCCGTCGTCGTTGCGCAGCCCGGAGCCGCGGCGCCGCACGACGACTGCCCGCGCGGGTGCGCCGCGCCGGAGGATCTCTTCGGGGGGCGGGTCGTCGTCGGGGATCCCCTCATGGTGCGCACCCGGTCGCCTCGGCGGATCGGTGACCGATACGCAATACTCACTGCCCACCGGAGGACGGCGACCCGGACCGGTCCGCACCGGGGAGGACCATGCACCACGACTGGGGAGTCAGCGGCCGCACGAACGAGCTCGACCGCCTGACGACGCTCCTCGCCGGCGGCGGCACGGGGGCCCTGGTGGTCGGCGAGGAGGGCGTCGGCAAGAGCCGGCTGCTCGACGAGGTGAGCCGGCGGCTCGACGGAGCGGGCGTCACCGCGATCGCGATCACGGCCACACCGGGGTCCGCGCTGCTGCCGCTGGGCAGCCTGGCGCAGCTCATGCCGGTCGGTTCCACCTCCACCGGCCTGCCCGTGCTGCCGGTCCTCCGCCAGTCGATCGCGGACCGCTCCGACGGGCGTCGCCCGGTGCTGGTCGTCGACGACGTGCACCACCTGGACGACGCTTCGGCGGTGCTGGTCAACCAGCTGGTCACCAACGGCGACGTCGGGCTGGTGGCGAGCCAGACCGCAGGGACGATCGCCCCGCAACCGGTGGCCCGGCTCTGGCAGGACGGCGTCGTCGAGCGCGTCGACCTGGCCCCGCTCGGGCGCGACCACGTCGCCGAGGTGGCCGAGGCCATCGCAGGCTCGCCGCTCGACGCCATGTCGCTCGAGCTGCTCTGGGTGACCACCGAGGGCAACGCGCTGTTCGTCCGCGAGGTGTTGATGGCGGCCCGGGAGTCGGGGAACCTGCGCGTCGAGAACGGGGTCGCGCAGGTCCGCTCGGTCCCGGCGACCGCGCCCCGCCTCGTCGACTTCGTCCGCCACCGGATCGGCGACCTGGACGACGCGGCGGCCGAGGCGCTGCTGCTCGTCGCGGTCGGCGAGCCGCTCGGACCGGGCGAGCTGCCCGATCGGGTGACGCCCGAGCTCCTCGCCCGCCTGGACGCGTCGGGCCTGATCTCCACCACCCAGGACTGGCGGCGCGTCGTGATCCGGCTCGTCCACCCGCTGTTCGGCGAGGTCCTGCGCGCCGGCGCCTCGCCGCTCCAGCTCCAGCAGGTGCACCGCGAGCTGGCCGCCGCGGTGAGGGCTC
This sequence comes from Actinomycetes bacterium, assembly GCA_023427825.1. GTDB lineage: Bacteria > Actinomycetota > Acidimicrobiia > Acidimicrobiales > Microtrichaceae > Dermatobacter. The sequence continues at coordinate 2,481 of JAEZAI010000048.1, read as the reverse complement.
GCGGCGCCCGTCGCCGCTACGACCACCTCCGGCTCGCCCACTGGTCGGTCGCGGGCCAGGTCCCGGTGGAGCGCGACCTCCTGCTCGAGGCGGCCCGCACCGCGCGGTTCAGCCAGGACATGGACCTGGCGCGAGACCTCGCCGAGTCCGCATGGCAGTCGCTCCAGGACTTCGAGACCGGCGAGCTGCTGGCCGACATCTACTACGAGCTCGGCGACACGGCGGCCACGGCCGCGCTCCGACCGAGGTGGGCAGCCACCGCCACCACCGACGACGAGCGCATCCGCGTCGAGATCAACGCCGCGATCACCCACTTCTGGAAGCGGGGCGACGAACCGGCATCCGCCGCCGCGCTGGACCGGGCCGAGGCGCTGGCGCCGTCGGAGTGGCGCGAGGAGGCGGTCGCGGTGCGGTCGCTGCTGCTCGCGGCGCAGGGGCGCGCCGCCGAGTCGGTCGCGCTCGCCGAGCCGCTGGCCGATCGCGGTCCCGACCGGGTGCTCATCCAGGCGGCCATGGCGCTCACGCACGCCTACCGCACGCTCGGTCGCTTCGAGGACGCCGTCGCCGTCTGCGACCGCGCGCTCGCCGCGTACGCGGAGCTCGGCGAGCAGATCGCACTGATCACCATGCGGGTGCTCGGTGTCGGCCGGACGGTGGCGTTGGCCGAGACCGGGCGGCTCGCCGATGCCGAGGACGAGGCGAGCCGGTCGATGCAGCTGTGCCGCACCGAGGGCGAGATCGGCGGGATCGGGCTGGCCGCACTCGTCCACGGCTGGGTGCAGTTCACGCAGGGGCGACTCCGTTCGGCGACGCGGGCCATGCGCCTGGCCGAGAGCTCGTTCGTCCAGACCGGCCACGTGGGCATGCGGCAGTGGGCCCAGATCGCCCTCGCTCTCGCCACCGCCACCACCGGCGACGGCGCAGCCGCGCAGGGGTGGCTCGACCGCATCGACGAAGCCGGCCCGCACCCGGCCGACCTCTTCGGCGGCGCACTTGTCCGCGCCCGGGCGTGGACCGCCATGTCGCAGGGCGACCCCGAACGGGCGCGGCTCCTGCTGGACCGCGGCGCCGAGGCCCGTCTGGCGATCGGTGACGTGATGGGCGAGATCGGCTGCCTGTACGACCTGGCGCGCCTGGGCGGTGCCGCCGCGTGCGAGGAGCGCATGCGGGCCGCCGCCGCCCGCTGCCAGGGCACGCTCGGCGAGGCGATGGCCAACCACGTGACCGGCATGGCCACCGGCCAGGCGTCGCTGCTCGGCGAGGCGGCGGACGAGCTCGCGGACATCGGAGCGCTCCTGTGGGCGGCCGAGGCCGCCTACGCCGCCGCCGACGCGGCCCGGCGCGAGGGCGACCCGCGGATGGCTGCGCACTGGTCGAGGGTCGCCACCGAGTGGCGCGGCGCATGCGAGACCGCGGCGACGCCCGGCCTGGTCGCCGACCTGGCTCCGGTGCCGCTGACACGGCGCGAGCGCGAGGTGGCCATCCTGGCCGCCGGCGGTCTGCCCGCCCGGGAGATCGGCGAGCGCCTCTACGTGTCACGCCGCACGGTCGAGTCCCACCTCGCCCGCATCTACGGGAAGCTCGGGATCAGCTCCCGCAGCGAGCTGGCGGCGCTGCTCAGCGACCCCCAGGACTGAGCGAGCGCCAGCACTCCACCCGATCGGCGTCGTCCCTGACGATCACGCCCTCCGCGTCGTGGCGCCGGAGCAGCTCCCGACCGGCCTCCACGCCGAGCACGAGGGCCGCCTTGGCCAGGCTCTCGGCCCACCACGCCTCGGCGGCCACGACCACCACGGCGGCCACTCCCCTCTCGGCGGGACGCCCGGTGGTCGGATCGATCAGGTGGTGCGCCCAGCCGCCGTCATCGGTCTGCCAGCGGCGGCGGCGGGTGCTGGACATGACCACCGCGCCCGGACGATCGAGCACGACCGTGCTCAGCACGCCGTCGTCCCACGGGTCCACGACCGGCACGGGCCACCCGCCCGCCGGCACCTCCCCCGCCACGCGCACGTCGCCGCCGAGCGACACGTGCACCGACCGGGCGCCGGCGGCGACCAGGTCGGCGACGAGCAGGTCGGCGGCCAGGCCCTTGCCGATGCCGCCCAGGTCCAGGCGCAGGCCGGGCGGCCGACGCACGACGGCGCGGGTCCCCCGGTCGGCGAGACCGTCGGCCTGCTCGTCCTGGGCGGTTCCGCCCCACCCGGACGCGCCGTGCACCTCGACGGCCGCGCACCCCGGTACGACGCGACCCGGTGGGGCCGGCACCCGTCGGTCCGCCACCAGCTCGAAGGTGCGGTCGTAGCCCGCCGCCACGAGCGCGTCGTGCACGGTGGGATCGAAGGCGCCGCCGGTGACGTGCCAGGCCAGGAGCGCCCGCCGGATCGCTGCGCCGAGCAGCCCGGGCACCTCCACCTCCGGTGCCGGATCCGCGTTGAGGACCGACAGCGCGCTCGTCGGATCGAAGCGGGACCAGCACCGCTC
>JAEZAI010000583.1 GCA_023427825.1 Actinomycetes bacterium | reverse complement strand
CGTCGATGGACGGGTACCCGGTCGTCGCGGCCTCGCCACGAGGGCCCGCCTGCTCGACCAGACGCGAGAGCTGCTGCGCACCACCTCGTACCGGGACCTGAAGGTCGTCGACATCGCCCGGGGCGCCGGCACGTCGCCCGCGACCTTCTACCAGTACTTCCCCGATGCGGAGTCGGCCCTGTGGGCGCGCGCCGACGAGCTGGTGGGGGAGGGCCGGGAGCGCCTGACCCGACCGGTGCGCGACGGCAGCTGGTCCGGGCGCGCGGCCTACGAGACGTGCGAGTGGATCGCCGCCACGTTCCTGGACTTCTGGGACGAGCACCGGGCGCTGCTCGCGGTCATCGACCTCGCGGCGACCGAGGGCGACGTGCGCTTCCGGGAGATCCGCCTGCAGCTGCTCACGACCTTCACCGACGCCCTCGGCGCGGAGGTGCGCGAGCAGCGCGATGCCGGTCGCCTGCCCGCGGATCTGGACCCGACCGCCACCGCCTCGGTGCTCGTGGCCATGCTCGCCCAGGTCTCGGGGCACCGGTACGGCATCGAGCGCCACGGCACGAGCGGACCCGAGATCCAGCGGGCGCTCGCCCGACTGCTGTACTCGGGCGTCACCGGTCGCAAGCCCCCGGGCTGACGTGGAGCCGACCACCGGCGGCGGCCCCCACCATCGGGTCGCGCCCGGTCACGAGGTCGAGCTCGCCCCGGTCGTGCGCATGGTCGAGGCGACCGGCGGACGGGCGGCCGACCTCCGGACCGACCGACTGCCGGTGACCACCACGTCGTTGTGGACCCGTGCCGATCGTCCCGACCCCGACGACCTGCCGCTGCACCTGCACTTCGACGTGAAGGCCCGCCTCGGCTTCGAGCACGCGGTGATCACGAGGCACGTCACGACCGTGCGACGACCCGCTCGGCTGGGCGACCGGATCGGTCACCACCAGGAGCTGCGGTCGGTCGGGTCGCCGCGCCCGACGCCGCTCGGTCCCGGCCGGGACTGGCAGATCGACCACGTGCTGACCGACGCCGGCGGTGCGGTGCTGTCGGTCGAGACCTACACGGCCGTCGGCTACGACCCGCGCCCGAGGTCGGTGCGGCCGGCCGGCAGCGCAGCCCCGGGGGGCGAGGGCAGGTGGAGCGAGGTCGGTGTGTCCCGGTCGACTGCGGCCTGCCGCGTCTGGGCGCCGGTGCACCACGACCCCGCGGCAGCGCGTCGGGCGGGGTTGCCCGGCGTGATCGCCTGCACCCAGCACCTCGCCGCGATGGCGGAGCACGCCGCGGTCTCGGCCGCTGGCCCCGGGTCGGTGGTGGCCCGGCTGGAGCTGCGGATGCGTCGTCCCGTGGTCGCGGGCGAGGCGCCCCGCGTGTCGGTCCGACCGGGTGGCAGCCGCGACGAGCTCGTCGTCCGCGTCGAGCAGTCGGGCGAGGTCACGACCGTGGCCCGGGTGGTGCTGCGCAGGCCGTGATCCGGCGATCGTCCAGGGCCCGTCAGCGGGAGTCGACCGTCAGTGCACCTCGAGCCACATCTCGTACTTCCCGAGGTGGCCCAGGGCGTCGCCCACGGGCCAGTTGGCGATGTACCAGCCGGGCTCGGCGATGCCGGGGTTGAAGTTGTAGAGCGGTCCGCACTGCGCCGTGGCGATCGACTCGGTGGCCGTCACCGGGGTGAACGTCGGCTCGCTGCAGCCGAACATCGACCAGTTGGAGCCGATCTTGGTGAAGTTCCGGAGGCCGAACGAGCTCGGCGGGACCACGAGCGGCGCGTCGTCCGTGAGCCGCATGGTGAGCGTGAAGGGCGCGTCGCCCCGGACGTACTCCGGCTCGACGCTCCAGTCGAGGACCCACGGTGCCGAGGCGTCGTCGGTGCCGCCAGCGACCTCGAACGGGATCACCGTCTGCAGACCCGTGTACGCGTACCCGTCCGACTCCTGCTCGGGGCGGTCGTAGATCCGTACCTCGACCTTCCACGTGCCGTTGGAGGCGAAGGAGGGCACGTCGCAGGTCAGCTCGACCGTGGCCCGGCCGGGTTCGCCGCTCTGGACGATCTGGTCGCTGCACGGGTTCGGGCCCGGGAACACGGCGCCGCTCGGCACGATGACGCGCCCCAGGGCGACATCGCTGACGGCCTGGTCGTCGACGACCTCCACCGACACCGTCACCGGCTCACCGGGCGCGGCAGGGTCCGGGGACTGGCTGATGGCCCCGACCACCGGTGGCAGGTACGCCGGTGGCGGGGGCGCCGCCGGGATGCACGACACCCCGACCGCACCGAGCACCACCGCACACGCCACGAACGCGATCCGCCGCAATCTGGGCCCCCTCGTCGGTTCCGGACCCCACGGCACGGAAGACCCCCGGACCGTACGACGGGCGGCGACGCCGCGACGAGGGAGAAGTCTCAGTGGCCGCTGGCGGTCCTGCTGTCGGGCCCCGCCCGGCTGGCCACGATCGCCATGAGGGCGAGCAGCACCGCGGACACGACGAACGCGCTGTTGAAGGCGTCGGTGAAGGCGGCCCGAGCGCCCTCGCGCAGCGGGCCCGAGAACTCGGGCGGCAGCTTGTCGGCGATCGCCATGGCGGCGTTCACGGACGTGCGGGCTCCGACCCGGACCTCCTCGGGGACGGCGGCGGGCAGTCGCTCGTCCATGAGCGTGGTGAACCGCGAGGTGAGGATCGTGCCGAGCACGGCGATGCCGAGCGCGCCGCCCACCTCCCGGGTGACGTCGTTGACCGCGGAGGCGACGCCGGCCTTGGACAGGGGCAGCGAGGAGACGATCGCGGTCGATGCCGGGGCCATGGCCAGGCCCATGCCGAACGCGCCCAGCACGAGCGCCGCCGCGACGGCGAGGTACGACGTGTCGGGTCCGACCAGCGTGTAGATCACGAACGCCGCGGCCACGCTGAACATGCCCGTGGTCACCACCCGGCGCGAGCCGAACCGGGCGACGAGCCTCGGGGACCGCGGGGCGACGATCAGCATCGTCAGCGCGCTCGGGGCGGTGGCCACCCCGGCGACGAGCGGGGAGTAGCCCTTCACGAACTGCAGGTACTGCGTGAGCATGAAGAACATCCCGAACATGCCGAAGAACACGGCGGTGATCACGCCGCTGCCCGCACGGAAGGCCGGGATCCGGAAGAAGCGGGGGTCGAGCATCGGCTCGTCGGCCCGCAGCTCCCACAGGACGAACAGCAGACCGACGACGACGGCCACCGCGAACGCTCCGAGCACGACCGGCGACGCCCATCCCTCCTCGGGTCCCTGGATGATCCCGAACAGCAGTCCGCAGAGCGCCACGACCGACAGCGCGGCGCCGACCACGTCGAGGCGCCGCTCCTCGGTGTCGCGGCTCGACGGGACGAACCGGGCGATCAGCGCCATGGCGACGACCACGAACGGGACGTTGATCAGGAACACCGACGCCCATCCGAAGTGCTCGACCATGAAGCCGCCGAGCAGCGGGCCGAGCGCGCTGCCGGCGCCCGCGAACCCGGCCCAGGTGGCGATGGCGGTGGCGCGCTCCGCCGGCGGGAACACCGACGTCACGATCGACAGCGTGGCCGGCATGACGAACGCAGCACCGATGCCCATGACCGCCCGCGTGGCGATCAGCACCTCGGGGTTGGGAGCCTGCGAGGCGGCGACCGCCGCCAGGCCGAAGACGGTGAGGCCCGACAGGAGGGCGCCCTTGCGGCCGAAGCGGTCGCCGATGGCGCCGGCCAGCAGCAGGAGGCCGGCGAAGACCAGCGCGTACGAGTCGATGATCCAGAGCAGCTGCGTGGAGCTGGGCTCCAGGTCCTCGAGGATCGTGGGGATGGCCACGTTGAGACTGGAGACGGCCACCACGACGAGCACGAGGCACAGGCAGGAGATCGCCAGCACCCGCTTGCGATCGGGGTGGCCGACCATCGGATCCCAGGTGGCGGCAGGGCGGCGGTCCACGACGGGTCCGGAGGGAGAGCTCGACATGTCGGCGACTGTAGGACAGTGGTGTCCTGCTGCGCAACGGTACTGTCCGAAACCGGCTAGGGTCGGGGCGTGGACGACACGGCGGGACCCTCCCGCAGCGAGCGCACGACCGACGGCGTCGACGGCTGCGCAGACGTCCGCGTCGACCCGCGGGTGGAGCGCACCCGCGCCGTCGTCCTGGAGGCCACGCGCGGCCTGCTCAACGACGTCGGTCTGGCCCGCACGAGCATCGAGGCCGTCGCCGAGCGCTCGGGCGTCGCCCGCAGCACGATCTACCGCCACTGGCCGAGCACGGCGGCGCTGGTGATGGCGGCGCTGGAGCAGGCGAAGGCCGAGGCCGAGGCCGGGATGATGAGCTCGGGCGACGACGAGACCGATCTGCGGGCGCTCCTGCACGGGCTGGGTGAGGCGCTGCGGTCACCGCAGTCGAACGTGCTCGCGGACATCGCCGCTGCAGCCGGCCGCGATCCCGAGCTGGCGGACCTCCACCAGGCCTACCTGGCGCGCCGCCGGGCGACGGCCCTCCGCCTGATCGAGCGCCTGCAGGCGTCCGGCCGGCTGCGGGCCGACATGCCGGCCGTCGAGATGATCGATCTGGTCACCGGCCCGCTCTTCTACCGGCGGTTCAACGCGCAGGACCCGATGACCGCGGAACAGATCACCCGGCTCGCGGACCGCATGTTCGAGCTCTTCGCGCCGGCCTGAGGCCACCGCTCCCCGCTGGCCGGCGAACTCGGAGATGGCGAACTCGGACGATCAGGGTGTCGGGGCGATGCTGGCGAACGCCCGCGCCCGGTCGATCCCGGCCTGGCGCTCGTCGAGGCCGATGGTGCCGATGAGGACGTAGTCGCCGGCGAACTCGGGCCGCAGCTCGCCGGCGTCGTCCAGGAGCCAGCCCAGTCCGGTGGCGAACCGCCGGGGCACGGCAACCACGTCGGGCGACTCGTTCGTGCGGAACACCACGTCCCAGACCGGGATGCTCACGCCGTGGTTCGCCATGGGGTGGCCGAAGTGGTGGTGGAAGTGGTGCTTGCGGAGCCAGCGCTCGTAGCCGTTGCGCGGCTCGCGCAGGTGCGCCAGGGCGTGCTGCCACTCGTAGAACGCGTACGCCAGGACCCACCCTGCGGCCAGGCCGAGGCCGACCGGCAACCCGAACAGCCAGGTGCCGAGGGGCAGCCAGACCGCCGCGCCGACGACGGCGACGCCGGCCCAGGCCAGGAGCAGCCGTGCCGTGAAGTTCCACCCCGCGGTGACGTGGTGGAGCAGGTGCTCGCGGCTCATGATCCCGCGGCCGCTCAGGTGGTGCATCGCGAAGCGGTGGAGCAGGTACTCGAACAGGAACCAGAGGTTCACTCCGACCACGAACGCGAGCAGGCCGACCAGCACCGCCCCCATCGCGCTCCCTCCCCCTCGTGTGCCGTCAGGCGTTCGGGCCGACCCGAGGCAGGAACGAGCCCGCCCGCTGCATGCGGCCCAACTGCTCCGTGGCGGCGTCCAGCACGCGTGCCGGCGCACCCCACGCCAGGAGCAGGTCCTCGGTCACCAGCTTGCCCATCGCCCGGGCGCTGAACGCCTCGGCGTCCGACGCCGGCAGGGCGGCGACGTTGGCGTTGGCGGCGAGCAGCGCGCCGTTGAGCGCACCGCTCCAGCGCAGGAGACGGCGGAAGCCGTCGTCGTTGCGGGCCGGGTCGGGAGCGGACAGCGCACCGGCGGACACCGCGGCCTCGATGAGCACCAGACCCTCGGCCATGAGCGTCAGCGCGTGCGGCGTGACCGAGCGGACGTCGTCGGGGTTGACCAGACGCTCGGGGGTGTTGAGCAGCATCTGCAGGAACTCGAACTCCCGCGGGTGCAGCTCGGGTCCGGCGACGAACAGCTGGCCGTAGGCGAGCACTCGGACGAGCGACTCGACGGCCTCGTCCTGCAGGCCCGACTCCTCGAGCGCCTCGTCCCACATCTCGGCCGCCTGGTGGTAGGTGGCGAGCAGCGTCTGCACGGCGGACACCTGCAGGGCGGCGATCAGCGAGGACTTGGACGCGAAGTACGTGTAGATCGTGCCGACCGCGCAGTCCACGCGGTCAGCGACCGCCTGCATGGTCAGGCCCTCCAGGCCGGACTCCTCGACGATGTCGCTGGCCGCGGCCAGGAGCTGGTCGTGGCGGGCGGCCCGGTTGCGGGCGCGCCGCCCCAGGGGAGGATCGGTGCGGGCCTCGGTGGCGTTCATGCGTGTGCTCTCTCGTCGTCGGACCGCCATGCATCGAGCTCAGGGGCGGTGAGCGAAGAAGGGCGCAGGGACATCTACCCATGGTCCGGCGCCGGAGCGGTCCTGTCAACCACCTGGGTGGTCGCAGGACCGCACTCCGTGCCGCGGACCGGGACGAACGGACATCCGTCGAGCCGATCCGGCCGACCGGGAGCCGCGAGCCGGTGCGACTTCTGACGGGGCGTCAGATGTCCCTACACTCCGGGCATGAGCGATCAGCCCCTCGAACCCCAGGCCGCGGACGCACGGCGCGGCATCGGCGGTCTGGCCGCCTACCTGCCGCACTGGCGGTTGCAGCGGTCGGCCATCACCCAGGTCCTGGGGTCGTCGGCCGGCAAGGGCACCCGCACCGTCGCCTCCTACGACGAGGACCCGGTCACGATGGCCGTCGAGGCGGGCCGTCGGGCTCGGCGGGGCACGGACGGTCCTGTCGACGCGCTCTGGTTCGCCTCCACGACCGGTCCGTACGCCGAGAAGACGGCGGCGCCGCTGGTGCACGCCGCCCTGCGGCTCGACGGCGACGTGATCGCCGCGGACGCCGGCCCCGGCCTGCGGGGTGCCGCGGCTGCGCTGCGGTCCGCACTGCGGTCCACCGACCCGGGTGTGCTC
>JAEZAI010000532.1 GCA_023427825.1 Actinomycetes bacterium | reverse complement strand
ATCCTCGCCGCACGGCGCTCACCGTGATGGCCGTCGACGAGGGATCGCAGAACTGGTGCCGCGGGCGGTCGCGACCGTCGCTCGACGTGGTCGCCCGAGAGGTCGCTGACGTGGCGGTCGCGGGTCTGCTCGCCCCCGGCACCACGCTCGAGCAGGTCCGCACGGCGGCGTCGCAGTTCGGCTGACGGGTGCGGGCGGACCCATCGGGGTCGTCGACGTCCGGCCGTCGTGAACGCTCGGTTACGGATCGGAGAAGGCCGCCCGCAGCCGTTGACCTCGTATGACCGCTCGACGTTGACTGTGTTTCGATACAACCTCGAAACCTTCGATCGACGAGGAGCGGGAGTGGGAACCAGCGAGCAGCCATCCGAGAGCTCGACCGCAACGACCTGGGCGGCCCGGGACCACGCGCGGGCGATGGCCGCCGAGCGGGTGCGCACGCAGCCGACGGTGCCGGCGACCGACGCCACCGATCTGCCCGACGAGGTCGACGCGGCGGACGTCGTGTGGGACGAGGTGATCGCCGGCGGTGGCTACTCGTCCAAGGTGCTCGCGCGTGGGACACACCTGATGATCGAGGACACCGACGGCGACGGCTGCGTGGGCCTCCTCGTCCACCGCGCCGACCAGACGGCGGAGCGCCTGAACATCGCCGACACGGTCAAGGTGCAGTGGCAGGCCTACCCGACGGTCGGCTCCCTGCTCCTGTCCGACATGGGCCGCGTGATGATGGCGATCGTGGCCGACACCTCGGGACGCCACGACGCCTTCTGCGGGACGACGAACCGCAGGACCAACGAGGCCCGCTACGGCGACGGCGAGGTGGACGGTCCGACTCCGAACGGCCGGGACCGCTTCGCGGTGGCGCTCATCAAGCAGGGCCTGGACCGGCGCGACGTGGCCCCCAACCTCAACCTCTTCAAGGGCGTCACGGTCGGCGACGACGGGGCCATCGTCCTGGACGCGGTGCCCGCCACGCCGGGCGCCCACGTGGTGCTGCGGGCGGAGATGGACGTGCTCGTCACCCTGGTCGACGTCCCGCACCCGCTGGACGATCGGCCGGACTACACCGTGACCCCGGTGCGGGTCCTGGCCTGGCGGGGCGAGCCCGCCGCGCCGGGCGACCCGGTCCGCAACGCCACGCCGGAGGGGCTCCGGGCCTACCTGAACACCGAGGACCTCCGGTCGGCCGCGGGGATGGCGGCGGCGGGGGTGGACCGATGAGCGGGGAGCCGGTGCTCGACGAGACGGTCCGGGCCAGGGCGCCCTGGTCGCACGTGGTGCGCGCCGGCGAGACCCTGCGCATCACCGACCTGGGTGGCAACCAGGCGGTCGACTGCCTGATCCACGACGCGCACGACCTGCGGGAGCGCTACAGCGCGCCGGACACGATGGCCGCCCAGCGCAACATCTTCCTGACGCCCGGGACCGTGCTGCTCTCCAACGAGGGCAACCCGATGATGACGCTGGTGGACACCACCTGCGCTCGGCACGACACGATCGGCGGGGCCTGCTCCAAGGAGTCCAACACGCTCCGGTACGGGCACCACACCTGGCACCAGCACGCCTGCGTGGAGAACTTCGTGCTGGAGATGTCGCGCCACGGCCTGACCAAGCGCGACATCCAGTCCAACATCAACTGGTTCATGAACGTGCCGGTCGAGGGCGACGGGTCGCTCGGCATCGTGGACGGCATCTCGGCCCCGGGCCTCTGGCTGGACCTGCGGGCGGAGCGCGACGTGCTGGTCGTCGTGTCCAACTGCCCGCAGATCAACAACCCGTGCAACGGCTTCGACCCGACGCCCGTGCAGATGACGGTGACCCGACCGGCGGCGACGTGAGCATCGCGGAGGGTCCGCCTCCCTTCGAGCGCGTGCTCGTGGCGAACCGCGGCGAGATCGCGTGCCGGATCCTGCACACGCTGCGGCGGCTCGGGATCGGCACCGTCGCCGTCCACTCCGACGCGGACCTGGGGTCGCCGCACGTGGCGATGGCCGACCGGTCCGTCCGCCTGGGTCCCGGTCCGGCCCGCGACAGCTACCTGGACCTCGACGCGCTGCTGGACGCCGTCCGCTCGACGGGTGCGCAGGCCGTGCACCCTGGCTACGGGTTCCTGTCCGAGAGCACCGAGCTCGCGGCGGCGCTCGAGGCCGAGGGCGTCACGTTCATCGGGCCCACCCCCGAGCAGCTGAGGATCTTCGGCCAGAAGCACCTGGCGCGGGAGGCCGCAACTGCGGCCGGCGTGCCGCTGCTGGCCGGATCGGGCCTCCTCGGCTCGATCGACGAGGCGCTCCACCAGGCGTCGTCGATCGGGTACCCGGTCATGCTCAAGGCGGTGGCCGGCGGGGGCGGGATCGGCATGACGGTCTGCCCCGACGCCGCCTCGCTGCGCGAGTCGTTCGAGCGCGTCCAGCGGCTGGGCGAGGCGAACTTCGGCTCGGGAGCCGTGTTCCTGGAGCGCTACGTCGCACGGGCCCGCCACGTGGAGGTGCAGATCTTCGGCGACGGCGAGGGCGATGCCGTCACGCTCGGGGAGCGCGACTGCTCGTTGCAGCGCCGGAACCAGAAGGTGTTCGAGGAGACACCTGCGCACGGTCTTCCCGACGAGGTGCGGGAGCTCGTGCACGACTCGGCCCGGCGGCTCGCGGCCGCGGTGCGGTACCGGTCGGCGGGCACGGTCGAGCTGCTGGTCGACGCCGAGCGGTTCGACGTGGCCTTCCTGGAGGTCAACGCCCGCCTGCAGGTCGAGCACCCGGTGACCGAGGCCGTCTGGGGCGTCGACCTGGTCGAGTGGATGGTCCGGCTGGCCGCCGGCGACACCGACCTGCTGGAGCGGTGGCGGGCGACCGATCCCCACCCCCGGGGCCACGCCATCGAGGCCCGGCTGTACGCCGAGGACGCGGCGCGTGGTCACCGCCCCTCGTCCGGCGTGCTGACTTGCGTGCGGTTCCCCGACGACGCCTCCCGGTTCGAGCCGGCGCCGCTCGGCGAGGCCGGCGCGCCGCCCCGCGTGGACACCTGGGTGGACACCGGCACGGAGGTCAGCCCGCTCTACGACCCGCTGCTCGCCAAGGTGATCTCGCTGGGGGCCGATCGGGAGGAGGCGGCGGACCGGCTGGCTGCGGCCCTGGCCGCCACCGAGCTCGACGGGCTGGAGTCCAACGTCGGCCTGCTGCGCGCCGTGCTGGCCACGCCGCTCCTGCGCACCGTGGCCGCCACCACCTCGGACCTCGACGCGGTCGACGTGCCGTCGCCGACCTTCGAGGTGCTGGAACCGGGCACCATGACCACCGTCCAGGACCACCCGGGCCGCCGGGGCCACTGGGACGTCGGCGTGCCCCCGAGCGGCCCCATGGACGACCTGTCGTTCCGCCTGGGCAACCGCGCCGTGGGCAACCCGGCATCCGCGGCCGGGCTCGAGCTCACGCTGAGCGGGCCGACGCTGCGGTTCCACGACGACGCGGTCGTCTGCCTGACGGGCTCGCCGATGCCCGCCACCGTCGACGGTGAGCCGGTCCCGTGGTGGGAGCCCGTGCCGGTGCCGGCCGGTGGCGAGCTCCGGCTCGGGACGGGGACCGGGCCCGGGCTGCGGGCCTACCTGGCCGTGCGCGGCGGCATCGACGCCCCGCCGTACCTCGGCAGCGTGTCCACGTTCACGCTGGGCGGGTTCGGCGGGCACGGGGGGCGCGCGCTGCGCTCGGGCGACGTGCTGCGCATCGCGCCGGCGGGTCCCGATCTCGTCGAGCCCCGGTCGGTGCCGCTCGAGGACCGCCCCGAGCTCACGGACTCCTGGGACCTCGAGGTGACGATCGGACCCCACGGCGCGCCCGACTTCTTCACCCGGGCCGACATGGACCGGTTGCTGGCGGCCGAGTGGAAGGTCCACCACAACTCGTCGCGCACCGGTGTGCGCCTGGTCGGACCGAAGCCCACGTGGGCCCGCGCCGACGGCGGCGAGGCGGGCCTGCACCCGTCGAACATCCACGACACGCCGTACGCGGTCGGGTCGGTCGACTTCACCGGCGACATGCCGATCCTGCTCGGACCCGACGGCCCGAGCCTGGGCGGCTTCGTGTGCCCGGCGGTCGTCTGCGAGGCGTCGCGCTGGAAGCTGGGCCAGCTGCGGCCGGGCGATGTCGTCCGCCTGGTGCCGGTCGACGCGCCCCGCGCGGCCGAGCTCCGGCGCCGTCGCGACGAGGCCGTGGGGACGATCCGCCCCGACGCCGCCAACCCGCCGGCGTCGCATCCGACACGGGTGGGCCCGGTCGATGGCGGGCTGGCGGACGGCGTGCTGCACCGGGAGCCGGCGACCGCCACGACGCACGAGCTCGTGCTGCGGCGCGACGGCGACGACAACCTGCTCGTGGAGTACGGGCCGATGGTGCTCGACCTGGAGGTCCGACTCCGGGTCCACACGCTGCACCGCTGGCTCCAGGAGCGCGCGCACCCGGGCATCGTCGACCTGACCGCCGGCATCCGGTCGCTGCAGCTGCACGTCGACCCCTCGGTGCTCACCGTCGAACGCGCCGCCGACCTGGTGCTCGGCGCGCAGGACGACCTGCCGTCGATCGACGAGATCGAGGTGCCGTCGCGGATCGTGCACCTGCCGCTCTCGTGGGACGACCCGGCGACCCGCGAGGCGATCGAGCGCTACATGACGTCGGTCCGCGACGACGCGCCGTGGTGCCCCTGGAACATCGAGTTCATCCGTCGCATCAACGGGCTGGACACCACCGACGACGTCCGCAGGACCGTGTTCGACGCCAGCTACATGGTGCTCGGCCTGGGCGACGTGTACCTGGGTGCGCCGGTGGCCACGCCGCTCGATCCGCGCCACCGCCTGGTCACCACCAAGTACAACCCCGCCCGCACGTGGACCCCCGAGAACGCGGTCGGCATCGGCGGCGCGTACCTGTGCATCTACGGCATGGAGGGGCCCGGGGGCTATCAGTTCGTCGGGCGCACCCTGCAGGTCTGGAACCGCCACGGCCGATCGGGCCCGTTCGCCGGCGAGGAGCGGTGGCTGCTGCGCCTGTTCGACCAGATCCGCTGGTACCCGGTCGAGGCCAACGAGCTGCTCGACATGCGGGCCGGGTTCCCCCACGGTCGGGTCGAGGTGGCGATCGAGGAGTCCACGTTCCGCCTGTCGGACCACCTGCGGTTCCTGCAGGAGGAGCGGCGCTCGATCGACGAGTTCCGGGACCGGCAGCAGGCCGCGTTCGCGGCGGAGCGGGCTGCGTGGCAGGCCGCGGGAGAGTTCGATCGGACCGACGACGAGCCGCCGGCGGCCGGGTCGGGCGACGGGTCCGACGTGGTCGCAGGGCCGGGCGAGGACGTCGTCCGGGCGCCCATGGCGGCCAACGTGTGGCGGGTCGAGGTCGAGGAGGGTGAGCTCGTGGACGCGGGTCAGGTGGTGGTCGTGCTCGAGGCGATGAAGACGGAGACGCCGGTCCCGGCGCCACGCGCCGGCACCATCCGGCGCGTCGTGGCAGCGCCGGGCTCGCTCGTCGAGGCGGGCTCTCCGCTGGTGGTGATCGCCGATGCATGACCGGCCGGGTCCCACGCCCGACGCCGTGGAGGAGCACGTCGCCGCGTCGCTCCGGCGGATCGCCGGCTCCGACCGGCCCGAGGTCTGGATCCATC
>JAEZAI010000466.1 GCA_023427825.1 Actinomycetes bacterium | reverse complement strand
GCTGTAGCCGGTCAACCGGGGCAAGGGCTTCCCGCGGCGCTTCGCCGAGCTGGTCGACGAGCTCGGACCCGACGCCGTCGTCGTCGACGTCGGCGGTGGCGACCGTCGCTTCGGCGACCCGCGGGTCTACAACCTGGAGTACCTGCACTTCGAGCTCCCCGACATCTTCGCCGACGGGCTGCGCCTGCCGTTCCGCACGGGCTCCCTGGACCTGATCCTGAGCCAGGCGGTGCTCGAGCACGTGCCCGACCCGCAGCAGGCCATGGACGAGATGCGCCGGGTGCTCAAGCCGGAGGGCGTGCTCTACATCGAGATCGCGTTCATGCAGCCGCTGCACGCCGTCCCGTCGCACTACTTCAACGTGACCAGCTACGGCCTCGAGTACCTGCTCCGCGACTGGGAGGTCCAGGAGGCCGGCGTCTTCACCGGGCTCCACGACACCTTCGAGTGGTTCGGCCGCTGCGTGAGCGCCGAGCAGAAGATCGGCAAGGAGAAGCTGGGCACCGCGCTCGAGATCCTGGCCGAGATCGACTCGATGACGCCCGAGGAGGAGCTGCGGCCGATCGCGGGGTCGGTGTGGGCCACGGCTCGCCGGGGCGGCGCCCCGCTGCGCGAGGCCGTCCCAGCGGCGGTCCCGCCCACGCTCGAGGTGTTCAGCACCGAGGCGCTCCTGCGAGAGGTGGACTGGCGACTCCGCAAGGCGCTGCGCTCGCCGGTCCGCAACGGGCGACGGGTGCTCGCCCGCTCCGCCCGCATGGTGCGCGCCCGCAGCGGGGGATGACACGGGCCACCGGCCGTCGGGGGTGGGTGGCTGACGTCGTACGTCCCGGCCGGGTCGGCCGGGGCGCGGTGCTCCTCGGCCTGTACGCGTTCGTCGCCGCGTCGTTCCTGCCGGGCTCGATGGTGCCCGACTCGATCGACCTCTGCTGGCAGGCGATGTCGGGGGAGGTCAACGACTGGCACGCCCCGATCCTCGCCTGGCTGTGGGGGCTCCACTTCGTCGCACCGGTGTGGCTCTTCCTGGCCGCTCTGGGCGCCACGATCGTGGCCATCCACCTCATCGTCAGCCGCTGGTTGCGTCCGTGGGTGGCCGTGGTGGCGACCGTCCTCATCGTCCTGTTCCCGGCCACGCTCGGCTGGCTCGGCCACATCGGCAAGGACCAGTGGTTCGCCGCGGCCTGCCTGCTCGGCATCGCGCTGCTCGGCCGGGCCTCGACCGAACAGCGCCGGCGGGCCCGGCGTGCGCTGCTCGTCGGGGCGGCGGTGTGCCTGTGGTTGGCCATCGCGGCACGCAAGAACGCCGTGCTGCCGGTGGCGGTCGTCGTGCTGGTGGGTTGGCCGGTGCCCGCGTTGATCCTGGGCAGGGTGCGGGGCGTCGGCTGGTTCCGCCGCATCGTCACCTCGGTGGCGGTGCTGGCCGCGCTGGTCCTGTCGACCACGCTGGTCGACAGGGTGGTGGTGCAGCCCAAGGCGGTGCACGCCGAGCAGTCGACCTACATGTTCGACCTGGCCGGCATCTCGCTGCAGGAGCACGAGATGCTGTTCCCGAAGGGGACGTTCCCCCGCGGGACCACGCTCGAGGACGTCGACCACTACTTCGATCCCCGGATCGGTGACGTCTACTTCTTCGCGCCCGGGACGCCGGTGGACCCGTTCAAGCCGGCGAGCCAGGTGGCGCGCCTGCGCACCGCGTGGATGGATGCCGTGCTCGAGCACCCCGACGACTACCTCCGCACCCGGTTGACCTACACCTGGGCCCTGCTCGGCGGTTCGGGACCGCATCCCCTCCGCAGCATCAACGACGCGGGGTCGGATCCCGACACGTGGGCCAACCCGTGTCCGCTGCCCGATCGGACGTACCCGGCGTTGCACGACGACGTCTTCGATGCCCTCGACTGGTTCGAGCAGCGGTACGTGTTCCGGGGTTGGACCTTCCTGCTGGTCCTGGTCGTGGCGGCGGCGGTCGCCGGCCTGCGGCGGGTCCTCGAGGCCCGGTGCCTGCTCGCCGCCGGAGCGCTCTCGCTCGCCGGCCTCGCCGTCGCCGGCATCAGCCCGACCTTCCGGTACTCCTGGTTCACCGCCCTGGCGTCGCTGATCGCCGTGGCGCTCGCCCTCCGCAGGATCCCCGTGCTGGCCCGGCGACCCGCGCTCGACGCGGACGCCACGGACGGGTCAGCCCTGCCGCCGTCGCTCTCGACGACCTCCGGCTCCTCGGACGAGGATCCCGTGACGGATCACCCGGCACCGGGGGAACCGGACCCGGGCGAGCCCGGCCCGGATGAGGCTGGCCTGCATGAGCCCGGCCCTGACGAGTCCGGCCCTGGCGAGTCCGGCCCTGACGAGCCCGGCCCTGACGAGTCCAGCCCTGACGAGTCCGGGGAGTCTGGCGGTGATGAACCTGACCCTGACGAGCCGCCGCCCGTCCGTCGTGTCCGGCGGAGCCGGCGGGGCCGTCATGTCCAGCGGGGCCGGGGCGGCTGACCCCGCGCGGCCCCGGGTGCGCGGACGCCTAACATCGTGCCCGTCCTCGTCCCCGTGATCGCCTGGGAGAGGGCGCCGCACCCATGGAACTGTCCATCGTCATGCCCTGCCTCGACGAGGCCGAGACCCTCGAGGTCTGCATCCGAAAGGCCCGCGGCTACCTGGAACGGGCGGGGGTGGACGGCGAGGTCCTCATCGCCGACAACGGCAGCACCGACGGCAGCCAGGAGATCGCCATCCGCTGCGGCGCCCGACTCGTGGAGGTGTCGGAGCAGGGCTACGGGGCGGCGCTCATCGGCGGGATCACGGAGGCGCGCGGCACCTACGTGATCATGGGCGATGCGGACGACAGCTACGACTTCGAACGACTCGACGCGTTCGTCGATCACCTGCGCGAGGGGGCGGACCTGGTCATGGGGGACCGGTTCGCGGGCGGCATCGCTCCCGACGCCATGCCCCCGCTGCACCGCTACGTGGGCAACCCGGTCCTGAGCTCCATCGGGCGCCTCTTCTTCCGCAACGACATCCGGGACTTCCACTGCGGGCTGCGCGGCTTCCGGCGGGACGCGATCCTGGACCTGGGCCTCACGTCGACCGGCATGGAGTTCGCCAGCGAGATGGTGGTCAAGGCGAGCCTGTGCCACTACCGGATCGACCAGGTACCCACGACCCTCAGCCCCGACGGGCGGTCGCGGCCGCCGCACCTGCGCAGCTGGCGGGACGGCTGGCGTCACCTGCGCTTCCTGATGCTCTACAGCCCCCGCTGGCTGTTCTTCTACCCCGGGTTGGTCATGCTGCTGCTCGGCACGGTCTTCGGGGCGGTGCTGTCGATCACCCCGATCGACCTCGGCTCCTTCGACCTCGACGTGTCCACGCTCGTCGTGTGCTCGGGGCTCGCCGTGATCGGTTACCAGTCGATCTGGTTCGCGATCCTCTCGAAGTCGTTCGCCAGCAGGGAGGGCCTGCTGCCGAGGGACGTGCGGGTCGACCGCTTCCGGCAGCTGTTCCCGCTCGAGAAGGCGCTCGGTGTGGCGGCGGTGACGCTGCTGCTGGGCCTCGCCGGTCTGGTCGTCGCCGTGCTCAAGTGGGACTTCTCGCCCCAGGACGCCCGGTCCAGCCTCCGGCTCGTCGTCCCCTCCGTGACCGTGCTCATCCTGGGCGTCCAGACCGCCCTCTGCAGCCTGTTGCTGGGCGTGCTCTCGCTCCCGTCGACGCGGTCCACGGCCTCCGGCCTGGTCCGTCGGCCCGTGCCCTGAGCCTGGGGCGACCGCACTGCGGGCGCCTCGTGTGCGTCCACCCACCCGACCGACCTTCCCCGTCCGACCACGACACCGCACCACATCGGAGTACCCCCGTGAAGCTCCTCGACCGAGTGCTGCGCGACTGGCGCATCGCCCAGGCCACCTCGCTCATCCCGCCCGGCGCCGCTGTGCTGGACATCGGTTGTCACGACGGCGCCCTCTTCAGGGCGATCGGTCCGGCGCTCCGGTCGGGGCTCGGCCTGGACGGCGACCTGCTCGGCGAGCTCCAGGGTCCGTCGTACCGGCTCGTGCCCGGCTTCTTCCCCGACGACCTTCCCCCGGGATCGGGCCCGTTCGACGTCGTCACGATGCTCGCCGTGTTCGAGCACATCCCGCCCGACGCGCAGGAGGCCCTGGTGGCCGCGATCCGCGACGTCCTGTGCCCGGGCGGTCTGGTGGTGATCACGGTCCCATCGCCGGCGGTGGACCGCATCCTGGACGTGATGATGGCGGCACGGATCCTGGACGGCATGGAGACCGAGCAGCACTACGGCTTCGTCCCCGCCGACCTGCCGCCGCTGTTCCTGGCGCAGGGCTTCGAGATGACCGCGGAGCGGCGCTTCCAGCTCGGTCTGAACAACCTCTACGCGTTCACGCTGCCCGGCTGATCCCGGGCCGGTTCGTCGCGGGCCGGCCGGTCGACCGGCCGCCGTCCGAGCGCGCCGGCGGCTGCGCGGCCGCCGGCCCGGCGACCCGTGGGCCTCAGCCCTCGGCGGCCTCGATGACGACCACGATCTCGCCGGCGGCGACCGACTGGCCCGGTTCCACGTTCACGGCGGCGATCGTGCCGTCGATGTCGGCGGCGACGTTGTTCTCCATATTCATGGCCTCGAGGACCACGACGGCGTCACCGGCCGAGACGGACTGGCCGACCTCGACGTTGACCTTCACGATCGTGCCCTGCATCGGGACGGCGATCTTGCCGCTGCCCGCCGCACCGGCGCCGCCGGCCGACGCGCCGCCGCGCTTCGGTCGGGGCTTGGCGGCCGGACCGCCCGACACCGGGGCCAGCTGCGACTCGGGCACGTAGAGCGCCACGGCGAACTTCTTGCCGTTGACCTCGACGTCGACGTCCCGGCGCACCTTCGGCTCCGCCTCCACCTCACCGCCGGTCGCCGGCGCCGCACCGACCCCGGTCAGGTCCAGGGTGTCCTCGACCCACTTGGTCGAGTGCGTGAGCGCCTGGAAGTCGGGATGGCGCAGGATGGCGAGGTCCGCGGGGATGGTCGTGGCCACGCCCTCGATCTCGGTCTCCTCGAGCGCCCGGATCATGCGTGCGATGGCGATGTCGCGGTTGCGGCCCCACACGCAGAGCTTGCCGGTGAGGTTGTCGTAGTACTGGGAGATCTCGTCGCCCTCCTCGTACCCGCCGTCCCACCGCGTGCCGTAGCCCGAGGCGAC
>JAEZAI010000464.1 GCA_023427825.1 Actinomycetes bacterium | reverse complement strand
GCGCTGCAGGCAGCGGGGGAGATGCCGCTGCCGCCGTACATCACCGAGGTGCTCGACGACGCCGAGCGCTACCAGACCGTGTTCTCGCAGCGGCCCGCCTCGGCGGCGGCCCCCACGGCCGGACTGCACCTGACGCCCGCGGTGCTGGAGCGACTGGCCGAGGGCGGCGTGACCTCCGCGCAGGTCGAGCTGGTCGTCGGCCTCGACACGTTCCGCCCGCTGTCGACCGACGTCGTCGAGGACCACGTGATCCACACGGAGCGCTACGCGGTGCCGGCCGCCACGTGGGAGGCCGTCGAGCGGACCCGAGCCGGCGGCGGGCGCGTCGTCGCGGTGGGGACCACCTCGGTCCGTGCGCTCGAGTCCCGCGCCGCCCGCGGGGAGTCCGAAGGCCGGACCGACCTGTTCATCACCCCCGGCTTCGAGTTCCGGGCCGTCGACCTGCTGCTCACGAACTTCCACATGCCGCGGACCTCGCTGCTGGCGCTCGTGCAGGCGTTCGTGGGTCCCCACTGGCGCGACCTGTACGCCACCGCGCTGGCGGACGGCTACCGCTTCCTCTCCTTCGGCGATGCGATGCTGCTCACCCGCGCCGACGCGACCGACACCGACCCGACTCCCGACGCCCCAGAGGACCGACCGTGAAGCTGACCCTCGACGTGACCGCGACCGACGGCCGGGCCCGCACCGGCACCGTCACCACGTCCAGGGGCACGTTCCGCACGCCGCTCTACATGCCGGTCGGCACCCGCGGCAGCATCCGGGCGCTCATGACCCACGAGCTGGCCGGGCTCCGGGGTGCGGACGGGACGCAGGCCGAGATCGTGCTCGGCAACACGTACCACCTCATGTTGCGCCCGGGCGCCGACGTCGTGGCCGACCTCGGTGGCCTGCACCGCTTCACCGGCTGGGACGGCCTGATGCTCACCGACTCGGGCGGCTACCAGGTGTTCTCGCTCGAGCCCAAGCTGCACGACGGCGGCGCCGAGTTCCGCTCGACGTACGACGGGAGCACCCACCTGCTCACGCCCGAGGGCGCGGTGGCCACCCAGGAGCTGCTCGGCGCGGACATCCAGATGGTCCTCGACGTCTGCGCGCCGCTGCCGTCGAGCCGCGAGGCCCTCCGCGAGGCGTTGGAGCTCACGTCCGCGTGGGCGGCCCGGGCCAGGGCGGCGCACCGCCGGACCGAGGACCAGGCGCTGTTCGGCATCGTGCAGGGCGGGGCCGAGGTCGACCTCCGCACCGAGTCCGCACGTCGCACCGCCGAGCTCGACTTCGACGGCTACGCCGTCGGCGGGCTGTCGGTGGGCGAGACCCGCGACGAGATGGTGCCCGCGCTGGCCGCCGCGCTCGACGAGCTCCCCGAGGACCAGCCCCGCTACCTCATGGGCGTGGGCGACCCCGTGTCGATCGTCGAGTCGGTCGCGATGGGCATCGACATGTTCGACTGCGTGCTGCCCACCCGGCTGGCCCGTCACGGCACGCTGCTCACCGACCAGGGCCGCCTGAACATCAAGCGGTCCGAGTTCGCCCGATCCGACGACCCGGTCGACCCCTCGTGCCCGTGCGCCACGTGCCGCCGCTACTCGCGGGGCTACCTCCGGCACCTCAGCTCGGTGGGGGAGCCGGCGGCGGCCTCGCTCTGCTCGGTCCACAACCTGACCTGGATGCTCACGTTCGTGGGCCGGACCCGCTCGGCGATCGCCGCCGGGCGGCTCGACCAGCTCCGCCGGGAGGTCGCCGAGGTCTGGACGGGTTCCGGGCCCGGTCTCGGGATGGCCTGAGCCTCGACCGCTCTCAGGGCCTGATTGCCCCGCAGCACCGGGTCGGACCTAGCATCTTCACACTGTGAACACGCTCGCCACCGTCCTGGCCGCCGAGGAGTCGGGCAGCCCGCTCGGCATCCTCATCCTCATCATCCCGTTCGGCCTGCTGATCTGGCTGATGGTGGTGCCCCAGCGTAAGCAGAAGGCCCGCCAGCAGCAGCTCATGTCGAACCTCGGGGTCGGTGACGAGGTCATGACCACCGGCGGCATCGTCGGCCAGATCACGTACCTCGACGACGACCTGGCGCACCTCGAGATCGACCACGACGTGGTGATCCGGATCGCCAAGTCCGCCATCGCCCGCTCGATGGAGGAGCCCGATCCGGCGGCCGCGCCCGCCCGACGCGGCGGCCTGCTCGGCGGCCTGATGGGCGGCGGTGCGGCGGACGCGGGCGACGACGCCGTGGACGTCCGGACCAAGTCCTCGGCCAAGTCGTCCGGCACCGGCGTGGGCACGGCCCGCAGCGGCTCGGCCAAGGCCGGGTCCCGCAAGAAGTAAGTCGCCACATCCGGGGGGACATCGCGGCGGGGGATCCGTCCGCGTCGGGTCATCACGCCGATACCCTGACCCGGCCCGTCGACGAGGACGCGAATGACCAAGCACCCACTGCGCATCATGATCGCCACCATGGTCGTGGCCTACAGCCTCTTGGCGGTCACCATCCTGATGGGCAAGTCACCCACGCTCGGCCTGGACCTCCAGGGTGGCATCTCGGTCAACTTGCAGCCGGTCAAGGACGGCAAGGTCGACGAATCGGTGTCGCCGGAGCAGCTCGACCAGGCGATCGGCATCATCCGCAAGCGCGTCGACGCGCTGGGCGTCGCCGAACCCGAGGTCTCCCGCCAGGGCAACACGATCATCGTGCAGCTGCCGGGTGCGACCGACCAGCAGCAGGTCCTCGACACGGTCGGCAAGACCGCCGAGCTGCGGTTCCGCCCCGTGCTGAAGCCGGTGGGTCAGATCCCGACCGGCGAGACCCGCACCAAGGACGAGGCCGAGGTGCAGAAGCTCCGGTCCGAGCTCGGCCTGCCCGAGGGCGTCACCGCTGACCAGGTCGCCCAGGACGAGAACGCCAAGTACCAGGCCGCGAACCCCACCACCACGACGGTGCCCGAGGCGACGACCACGACGGCTCCGCCGGCGCCCACGACCACGGCCCGCACAGCGACCACGATCGACCCGACCTCGGGCTCCGGCGGCAACCGCAGCCGTGGGATGCCCGCGCAGGACGACACGACGACGACCACGGCGCCGGCCACCACGACCACCACGCCGGCACCGCTCAACCAGTGGGGCGTGAACGTCTACGACTCGAAGTTCCAGCAGCTGCTGCAGCTCGAGACGCAGCTCACCGCGAAGACCACCTCTCCCGAGGACGACAAGGCCGACGCCAACGTCACCCTGTCCTCCCGGGACGGCGCCGCGTACGAGCTCGGGCCGACGGTGCTGACCGGTCGCGCCGTCGTGCCGGCGCCCGCAGGGATCGGCCCCGCCGGCAAGGGGACGGTCAGCCCGGTGTTCCGCGACGGTGCCGACGGGATCGACAAGTTCAACGAGATCGCGACCAAGTGCTACTCGGGCGACCCGATCTGCCCGGCGACCGGTGGGACGCAGGGCCGGGGCCAGCTCGCGATCGTCCTCGACGGCGAGATCCTGTCCGCCCCGACGATCAACACTCCGACGTTCGAACGCGACAAGATCTCGATCTCGGGCGCGTTCACCGAGGACGAGGCCAAGAACCTGGCCGTCGCGCTCCGCTTCGGCTCGCTGCCGATCGAGCTGCAGGCCCAGCAGGCCGAGACGGTGTCGGCGACGCTCGGCGAGGACGCCCTTCAGGCGGGGATCATCGCCGGTGCGATCGGGCTCCTGCTCGTGTGCGCCTACCTGCTCTTCTACTACCGCCTCCTCGGCCTGGCGACGGTGGGCAGCCTCACGATCTCGGCCTCGGTGCTGTGGGTCATCATGTGCTGGATCAACGCGACGGTCACGCTCGCGGGCGTGGTCGGCATCGTCGTGTCGATCGGCATCTCGCTCGACTCGTCCATCGTGTTCTTCGAGACGATCAAGGAGGACGTGCGCAACGGCGCGGGGCTCCGACCGTCGGTCGACAAGGCGTTCGGCTCGGCGTACTCCACGATCCTCAAGGCCGACATGAGCTCGCTGATCGGTGCCGGCGTCCTCTACTGGCTCTCGGTGGGTCCGGTCCGCGGCTTCGCCTTCTACCTGGGCGTGGCGACGATCCTGGACCTCGTGTCGGCGTACTTCTTCCTGCGCCCCGCCGCGCTGGTGCTGGCCCGGTCCCGCCAGGGTGAGCACCCCAGGCGGTTCGGCATCCCGATCGACGACCTGTCGGCCTCCGCCCGCCGGGCGACCACCGGGGACACCGCCCCGGATCCCGTGCCCGCGACCACCGGAGAGGGGGCCTGAGGTGAGCGTATTCTCCGACCTCTACCGCGGCAGGAACGACTTCGACTTCCCGAGGCTCTGGACCCGCATTGGGATCATCTCGGTGGTCCTCATCGTGATCTCGATCGGCTCGCTGTTCCTCCGCGGGCTGAACCTCAGCATCGACTTCGAGGGCGGCTCCATCTGGGAGATACCGTCAGAGGACTTCACCGAGGCCCAGGCCCGTGAGGCGCTGGCACCGTATGGCGAGAACGCCGTCGAGCGCTTCCAGGAGGCAGCGAGCACCGAGGGCGGCCGCATCGTCCGCGTGTCGGGCCGCGTCGACGACGTCCAGGAGGGCGCCAAGGCCGCCGACGCGCTCGCCGAGGCCGCCGGCCTGGAGCAGGGCGAGGTCAAGGTCAACACCGTCGGCCCGTCCTGGGGCAGCGACATCACCAGCCAGGCCCGGCTCTCGCTGATCGTCTTCA
>JAEZAI010000340.1 GCA_023427825.1 Actinomycetes bacterium | reverse complement strand
CGTGTGGGTCAGGCCGGGGTGGCGAGGAGGTCGGCGAGGGCCATGCCCAGGAGCGCCGGATCGTGCGCCAGGCCCGACGGCCGGGCGATCGACGCCGGGCGGGCGCCGGCCACGTCGTCGGCCCCTTGGATGGTCGTCGGGTCGTAGAGCACCACGTCGGGGACGAGCCCGTGTCGGGCCAGTGCGTCGACGTGGTCGCCGACCCGGTAGCCGGCCGTCTCCGACACCTGCGGGTGGAGGTTGCACACGTAGACGACCTGGGCGCGGGTGGCGCGCACGGCCTCGGCGATGCCCCGCACCGCGGTGGCGGCCAGCACGCTGGTGTAGAGCGAGCCGGGTCCGAGGACGACCTGGTCGGCGTCGAGGACCGCCTGCACGGCCAGATCGCAGGCCGGAGCATCGGCCGGCTCCACCGTGACGGTGCGCAGGTCCGCCCGCTCCCCCACGGCCACCTGGCCCCGCACCAACGCGCCCGAGTCCACTCGCGCCCGCAGCTCGACCGGTTCGGTCGTGGTGGGCAGCACCCGGCCGACGCAGTCGAGCAGCCGTCCGGCCTCGTCGAGCGCGGCCACCAGGCTGCCCTCGGACTCCTCGAGCGCGGCGATGAGCAGGTTGCCGAAGGCGTGGCCGTCGAGCTCGCCCGAGGCGAACCGGTGCTCCATGGCGCCGACGATCGGCTGGTCCGAACCGGCCAGCGCCACCAGGCACTTGCGCAGGTCGCCCGGCGCGGGCCGGGGCGACGCGGCGCGCAACCGGCCGGTGGACCCGCCGTCGTCGGCCACCGACACCACCGCCGACAACCGACCGGCGTACCAGCGCGCCGCCCGCAGTGTCGTGGCCAGTCCGTGACCGCCGCCGACCGCGACCACGGCAGGGCCGGCCGGGTCCAGACCGGGCGACACGGCGTCGGGTCCCACGTCGATCACTTGCCCACGTCCCGGTGCCGGATGCGGGGCTCGATGCCCTGGGTGCGCAGCCACTCGGCGATCGTCTCCACGATCGTGACGGAGCGGTGGCGTCCGCCGGTGCAGCCGAACGCGACCGTCAGCAGCGCCTTGCCCTCGGCGACGTACGCCGGCAGCAGCAGCTCCAGCAGGTCCTCGACCTTGCCCAGGAACTCGCCGGTCAGCTCGAAGGACCGCACGTACTCCTGCACCTCGGGGTCCAGGCCGGTCAGCGGGCGCAGCTCGTCGACCCAGTACGGGTTCGGCAGGAAGCGGCAGTCGAACACGGTGTCGACGTCGGCCGGTACGCCGTGCTTGTACCCGAACGACTGGAGCGTCACCTGCATGCGCGAGCGGTCGCCCTCGGCGAACAGGTCGTGCACCCGGGCACGCAGGTCGTGGACGTTGAGCTCCGACGTGTCGATCACGATGTCGGCGGCCTCGCGCACCTCCGCCAGGACGCCCCGCTCCAGGTCGATCGCGCCGGCCACCGTGCCGGCCTGCGCCGCGAGCGGATGCCGCCGCTTCGACTCGCCGTACCGACGGACGAGCGTGGGCGTGGACGCGTCCAGGAACACGATCCGGACCCCGGCCCCCGAGCGGCGCAGCTCGTCGAGCGCCGGGCCGATGCCCTCGATGTCGCTGCCGGTCCCGACCACCAGCGCCACGGGCGTGCCCGGGTCCTGGAAGCGGGCCAGCTCGGCGACCTTGGGGATCAGCTCCACCGGGATGTTGTCGATGACGAACCACCCCAAGTCCTCGAGCGAGTCCCCGAACTGGGTCCGCCCGGCGCCCGAGACGCCGGTGATCACCAGGAACTCGCTCACGCCACGAACGCTATCGCCCCGCCCGAGCGCCCCGACCATCTTCGCCCTGCGCCGCCGCCCTCGCTAGGTTCAACGCCGTCGTTCCGCTGCCCGGGCCTCGCACCCCGGGTGCCCAAGGAGAGCCTCCATGCGCAAGAAGCCGTTCCTCACCGTCGCCGCACTCTGCTGCGCCCTGGCCCTGTTCGCCGGCGCCTGCAGCAAGGACGACGAGGCGGCCGAGAAGAAGAAGGCGGAGGCCACGACGACCACCGCCAAGGAGGACGCGACGACCACGACGACCGCCGCGCCCGCCGAGGACGCGGACAACACGGTGGTCGACGTCATCGTCGCCGACAACGACCTGTCGCAGCTCGCCGGGCTCATCACCGAGGCCGGCCTGGACGGGGCCCTGTCCGAGGGCGGACCGTTCACGATCCTGGCCCCCACCAACGCCGCCATGAACGCCGTGCCCGCCGCCACGCTCGCCAGCCTGCAGCAGGACCCGCAGGGCGCCCTGGCCAACGTGCTCAAGCTGCACGTGATGAGCGGCAACGTGACCGCCGACGACCTGGCCGACGAGAACGGCAAGTGCGTGGACACCCTGGGCGGCAAGGTGAAGATCACCGTCGAGGGTGAGGGCGACGACGCGTCGGTCAGCTTCGGCGGCGCCGGCGTCATCGACGGCGAGCCGCAGACCGCGTCGAACGGCACCATCCTCAAGCTCGACAGCGTCGTCACTGCACCCGCGACCGACTGCTGATCCCGGCGCCGGGAGGACCGTCCCGGACCGTTCCGGAAAGAATTCCGCGTCGACCGCATCCGGACGGCGAGCGCGAACGAAGTACCGCACACATCACCCCCTCAAGGAGGCCATGTCATGCGGTACAAGTTCCTCGCTCCCTTCGTCGCGCTGCTCCTCGGCGGCTCGCTCGTGGGCGCCGCCTGCAGCGATGACGACAGCGACGCCAGCAGCGATTCGACGACCACGACGACCGAGAAGGCGACCACCACTACTGCGGGTGGTGAGATGGCCAGCGAGACCATCGTCGACATCGCGGCGGGCAACCCCGACTTCTCGACGCTCGTCGAGCTCGTGAAGGCCGCCGGCCTGGCCGAGACGCTGTCCGGTGACGGCCCGTTCACCGTCTTCGCCCCGACGAACGAGGCGTTCAGCAAGGTCCCGGCCGACACGCTGCAGCAGCTGCAGGCCGATCCGACCGGCGCCCTCGCCGACGTGCTCAAGCTCCACGTCGTCAGCGGCAAGGTGCTCGCAGCGGACGCCATGCAGCTCGACGGCCAGTGCGTCGACACGCTCGGCGGCAAGGTCAAGATCGCCAAGAGCGGCGACAACCTGACCATCGGCGGCGCCACGATCACCAAGACCGACCTCGAGGGTTCGAACGGCGTCATCCACGTGATCGACAGCGTGATCACCGCTCCGTCGACCGACTGCTGACGCCTCGGCGCTGTCCCTCGCCCCACGCTCCCTTTGTGATGCTCTCGACCGGGATCTCCCGGTCGAGAGCATCACGGAGCCGCGTGTCAGACCCGTTCGAAGCGCAGGAACGCCAGGCGAGGGATCGTCGCCGCGTCGGCGTACTCCTCGGCCCGCGCCAGGAAGCCCGGGGGCGGGGGCGGCTCCTCCATGCGCTGCAGGACGAGTCCGGCGTCCCGGGCAGCGTTGAGGTGGCGCGACAGCGGACGGTGGAAGAACCGGATGAAGACGTCCTTCTCCACCTCCTCGACGGTGTCCGCCTCGGTCAGGTAGGGCCCGATCCGCCAGTACTGCTCGGGCGGGTCGAGGACCTGGTCGTCGATCCAACCGCTGCCGGGCGTCTGCAACAGCGGGTGGTTCAGCAGGAACAGGAACCGACCGCCGGGGCGCAGCACCCGGGCGACCTCGGCGAGGGCGGCGTCCACGTCGACGATGTGCTCGAACACCAGGCACGCCACCGCCGCGTCGGCCACGCCGCCGGCCACCGCCAACGCCGTCGCCGAGCCCTGCAGGTAGACGGGCCCGCCGGCCCGTTCCCGGGCGACCCGCACCTGCGCGGCGGCCGGGTCGAGGCCGACCACCGTCATGCCCGCGTCGGCCGCCACCCGGGCGACCTGGCCCTCGCCGCAGCCGACGTCGACGAGCAGTCCCGACGTGCGCTCGTCCTCCGACGGCAGGTGCTCGGCGACCAGCGGGAGGATCTGCTCGGTGTACTCGGGGTCCACGCCGTCGGTGAACTGGTCCTGCCACCAGGTGGCGTGGGACTCCCAGGGATCAGGGTTCGGCACGGCGTGCGACGCTAGCGGGCGGTCGCTGATGGCGAATCACCGCCGGGCGATCACCCCGGCGAGTGGAGGGCCTCGTACACCGCGCCGGCCACCAAGTCGGGCAGCCACGGCAGCGCCTGCAGCGTGGCCAGGTCCGCGGCCTGCACCGCCCTGACCCCGCCGAGCTCCTTGACCAGGCGTTGCTTGCGCTTGTCGCCCAGGCCGGGGATGCCGTCGAGCACCGAACGGGTCATGCGCTTGCCGCGCAGCTCACGGTGGTACGTGATCGCGAATCGGTGGGACTCGTCGCGGATCCGCTGCAGCAGGAACAGCGCCTCGGACCCGCGGCGCACCTCGACCGGCTCGGAGCGACCCGGAAGGTAGACCTCCTCGAACCGCTTGGCGAGCGACGCCACGGGGATCTCCTCGGACAGCCCGAGGTCCTCGAGCACCCGGACCGCCACCCCGAGCTGGCCCTTGCCGCCGTCGACCAGCAGCAGCTGCGGCGGGTACGCGAAGCGGCCTCGCTCGGCCGGCGGCTTGTCCCGGTCGGCCAGGTAGTTGGTGAGGCGCCGGGTCAGCACCTCCTCCATGGCGGCGAAGTCGTCGTTGCCGCCCACCGTGCGGATCTTGAAGCGCCGGTACTCCTGCTTGCGGGGCAGCCCGTCCTCGAGCACGACCATGGAGCCCACGTAGTCGGTCCCCTGCAGGTGGCTCATGTCGTAGCACTCGATGCGCAGCGGGGCGGCCGGCAGCTCGAGCGCCTCCTGCAGCTCGTTGAGGGCCTTGGCCCGGCTGTTGTGGTCCGACGCCCGCTTGAGCCGGTGGCGGTTGAACGCCTCTTGCGCGTTCTGCGTGACCGTCTCGGCGAGCTGGCGCTTCTGTCCGCGCTGCGGGACCCGGATGTCGACCCGGCTCCCGCGTTGCATGGTCAGCCACTCCCGGTAGACGTCCATGTCCTCGGGCAGCGTGGGGACGAGCACCACCTTGGGGTAGCCCATCGCTGGCTCGTCGCCGTAGAGCTGCTCGAGCACGGCCGCGACGGTCTGCTCGGGGCTCAGGTCCATGACCTTGTCGAGCAGGAAGCCGAACCGGCCGACCACCCGGCCCTTGCGCACGTAGAAGACCTGGGCCGACGCCTCGAGCTCGTCCTCGGCGACGCCGATGACGTCCACGTCCTCGCTGCGGTCGCCGACCATCTGCTGGCGCTCGATGGCCCGCCGGACCGTGGCCAGACGGTCTCGCAGACTGGCGGCCTGCTCGAACTCGAGCGCCTCGGCGGCCTCGGACATCTGGGTGGCGAGCCGCTCGAGCACCGGTTCGGTGTCGCCCTCGAGGAACTCGAGCAGCTCGTCGACGAGATGGCGGTAGGCGTCCTGGTCGATCTCGCCGACGCACGGCCCCGAGCACTTCTCGATGTGGAAGAGCAGGCAGGGCTTGCCGAGCTTCTCGTGGCGGCCGAACTTGGCGTCGGAACAGGTGCGCAGCGGGAACGTGCGCAGCAGCTCGTCGAGCGTGTCCCGGATGGCGTAGGCGTGGGCGTACGGGCCGAAGTAGCGGACGCCCTTGCGACGGCGACCCCGCATGACCATGGGCCGGGGCCACTCGTCGGACACGGTGACGGCCAGGAACGGGTAGCTCTTGTCGTCGACCAGGCGGACGTTGAACCGCGGCCGGTGCTGCTTGATGAGCGAGTACTCGAGCATCAGCGCCTCGACCTCGTTGCGCACCTGGATCCACTCGACCGACTCGGCGGTGGAGACCATCTGGAACGTGCGCGGCGGGAGGTTGGCGGGGTTCTGGAAGTAGTTCGAGAGCCGCTGGCGCAGCGACTTGGCCTTGCCGACGTAGATCACCCGCCCGTCGGCGTCCTTGAACTGGTAGCTGCCGGGCGTGTCGGGGATGGTGCCGGCCGGCGGTCGCTCGAGCATCGGAGCTGAACCTACCGTCCGGCCCCGACACGCCCCACGGCGGGTTCGGGCGTGCTGCCGGCCGATCCTCTGACATTTGACGACCCAGAAGCGGAGGGGCTCGCTGGCTCAGGGGCAGGGACGCGGGTTGAGCGGGAACTCGCACTCCTGGATCGCCGGCGGGCCGACGTCGACCGGGTCGCTCGACACGACGGCGCGGACGACCGGCCGGCCGTCGGGCCAGGTGCCCATGTCCTCCAGATCGGTGTCGCACCACCGGCCGTCGAGCGCGCAGCCGGCCATGGTGTCGACCGTCCTCCACGCCGACCAGCGGTCGACCCGGTCCGTGGACAGGTTGGACAGGAACGGTGCGAACTCGAACGAGATCGGGCCGAAGTGGTCGGCGAACATCGGCGGGTCCACCGTCCGGTCCGTGTGGACCATCACGTGCACCTTCTGCGACTCGTCGACGGTGGCCGACCGGTACAGGTCGATGCCCACACGTGCGTCGACGACCACGTCCTCGTCGTAGTTCACGACCGCCAGGTGCGTGCGGGCCGGGATCTCGATGGGTCCGGCGCCCATCTGCAGGACGAAGTGCGGCGCCATGGTGACCGCCCAGAGCCCGTCGCTCCCCCAGCCGCGCTGGTCGATCTGACGGAGCAGCCACGGCGTCATCCCGCCGCCGAACGAGTGACCGACCACGCCCACCTGCGACGTGTCGACCCGACCGCTCGTGCTCACGCCGAGCAGGAAGCCGGTGTCGACCACCGCGTACTGGTGGGCCGGGCCGTACTCGACCGGGTAGCCGGGGAACACGACCACGAACCCGTTGCCGACCAGGTGATCGATGAGCCCCTGGTACACCTCGGGCGCCGTGCCCAGGTAGCCGTGGGCGACGAGCACGACCGGGCGTGCGTCATCGGAGCACGACCCGCCGGTCCAGGGCTCGCCGTCGCCGGTCGGCTCGTACAGCACGTCGGAATGGCGGAGGTCGATCGGGTTCCACAGCTCGGTGCGCGCCACGCCGCACGGCCCGTCGGAGCCCGGCGTCCCGGTGGGGAGCGTGCCCTTCGGTGGCGGCACCGAGCAGGCCGACAGCACCGCCGCCACCAACACCGCCGCCAACACCGCCGCAGAGACCTTGAAAGATCGCCGCGACGCGATGGTTCCCGCCCTCACCGCCATGTTCCCTCCTGGGTCCGAACCCCCTCGGACGGCTCGCATCATCGCATTCCGGACCGCCTGGCGGAACACCGGAGCGCAAGATGGCGTTCACCAGGGGTGGATGGGCGGTACGCTCATCGAGCCGGCCTGGCCTCCGGCGACATCAACCTCTGAGGCCGACATCCCCGTGGCGTGGCGACCAGGCTGCCCCCACCGGCCGTCAATCGGA
This sequence comes from Actinomycetes bacterium, assembly GCA_023427825.1. Lineage (GTDB taxonomy): Bacteria > Actinomycetota > Acidimicrobiia > Acidimicrobiales > Microtrichaceae > Dermatobacter. The sequence continues at coordinate 6,767 of JAEZAI010000340.1, read as the reverse complement.
GGTCCTCAGGGCCGCGCTCCCTTGCGCCGGCCACAAGGAGGTTCACCCCAATGTTGCGACTCCAGGCGCCGCTGCCAGAGCGGTACACCTCGGCGAGCCCCGACGAACTGGCCGACCGCATCGCGGCGGCCAAGGCCACGCTCGGCGACCGCCTCTTCATCCTGGGCCACCACTACCAGCGCGACGAGGTCATGCGTTGGGCCGACGCCCGTGGCGATTCGTTCCGCCTGTCGGTGCTGGCCAAGGAGCACCCCGAGGCCGACTACATCGTGTTCTGCGGGGTGCACTTCATGGCCGAGTCGGCCGACATCCTCACCGGTGACCACCAGCAGGTGATCCTCCCCGACCTGAACGCCGGTTGCTCCATGGCCGACATGGCCGACATCGACGCCGTCGAGGAGGCCTGGGAGGCGCTCGAGGACGTGACCGACATCGACCGCGTCGTGCCGATCACGTACATGAACTCGGCCGCCAACCTGAAGGCGTTCGTGGGTCGTCACGGCGGCGCCGTCTGCACGTCGACCAACGCTCGGGCGGTCCTCGAGTGGGCGCTCAACGATCCCGAGGGTCCGCGGGCCAAGCAGGTCCTGTTCTTCCCCGACCAGCACCTGGGCCGCAACACCGGCTACCAGATGGGCTTCACCGAGGCCGACATGCGGGTGTGGAACCCGCGCCTGGACCTCGGCGGCCTGAGCGAGGCCGACGTCAAGGAGGCCACCTTCCTGCTCTGGAAGGGCCACTGCTCGGTGCACCAGCGGTTCCGCCCCGAACACGTCGAGGCGTTCCGCGCCGAGCACCCCGACGGCGTGGTCATCGTGCACCCCGAGTGCGCCCACGAGACCTGCGCGCTGGCCGACGAGGTCGGCTCGACCGACTTCATCATCCGGACCATCGACGCGCTGCCGGCGGGCACGACCGTCGGCGTCGGTACCGAGATCCACCTGGTCCAGCGGCTCAACGACGAGACCGACAAGGACGTCCGCTCGCTCGATCCGTTGATCTGCCCGTGCAGCACGATGTTCCGCATCGACGCGCCGCACCTGGCATGGACGCTCGACCGCCTGGTCGAAGGTCGGGTGACCAACCGGATCACGGTCGATCCCGACACCGCCCACTGGGCCCGCGTGGCCTTGGAGCGGATGCTGAGCATCACCTGACCAGCTCCTGAACTCGGGACGTCTCGCGCCCACATGGGGTGCGAGGCGACCCCGGTTCCGGGCCGGTGGGACGTGTCCGGAGCTCGGGACGCGTCGCGCCCACATGGGGTGCGAGGCGACCCGAGTACGGGTCGGTCGCTACATGCAGACGGCGGGAAGGGCAGGGCCGTCGCCGGCCAGCACCGGGTCGGCCAGTGCGCGCTCGTCGACGACCGACACGCCCGACACCGTCACCGGCGCGGCGCCGGGCACGGGAGCCGACGTGTCGGCGCGGTCCAGTTCGACCGTCCGAACCACCTGCTCGGGGCGCGTGCCGCCCGACGAGACCTGCATGGTCACCTCGACCGGTGAGCTGTCGTCGTCGAGCCGTCGCAGGACGACGTCGCCCCCGTCGTCCATGACCCGACCCTTCATGCGCAGCTCGGTCACGCCGGAGTAGTCGACGCCGATCGGACGTCGCACCAACTCTCCCGCCGCGTCGACCGCGGTCTCGCCGTGGCGCTCGACCATCTCGGCTCGCAGCGGACGGAGGTCGTACCAGGCGAACGTCCCGTCGGGGCTGACACCCGACGGCGCGCCGAGCACCGAGGCGAGCTGGCGGTCGAGCTCCTCCCGGTCACGGACCAGATGGTGGTCCTGCTGGACGAGCAGCGCGTCGAAGCCGGTCGCAGCGATCGCCCGGACGAACTGCTCGGTCGGACGGCGGCACCAGCTGAGCTGCCAGTCGTCCCGACCTCCCCGGAAGAACCCGGCGCTGTAGTCGAGCGTCGATCCGGGTCGGGTGGCCGGCGCCAGCAGGCGGCCCGACCCGGGATCATCCGGGAAGCTCACGACCGGCACCTCGAAGACCGCTGCGTCGGACCCCAGCTCTCGTTGCAGCTGCTCCACCAGGAGGTCGTCGGACCCGGCGTGCGCCGCCGCGGTGGCGTTGTCCGTCGGCAGCAGTCCGTGGTCGAGCAGGACGAGCACCGCGGCGACCACGACGACGGCGGTCGTCCGGCGGCGGTCCCAGTGGGAGCGATCGAGCGCGCGTTGGGCGATGAGCGCCATGCCCGCCAGTCCGGCGAACGAGAGGAACACCGTCATCCGCGACCACGCCCGGATCTGCGTGACGCCGATGCCGGCCAGCCAGGTCCCCACGCCGCCGGTGACGGCCACCACCAGAACGGTGCCGACGATCGTGGCCAGGCGGGCCGTCACCCGGTCCTCGCGGTCGCGCGGCGCGGCCACGTGGCGGACAGCCACGACGACCAGGCCGACGCACCCGACGAGCGCGACCAGACCGAGCACGGTGCCGGTGCTGGACGCCACGTTGTCGGACGAGATCGACCTGGCCCACCCGGCGAGGGCGCCGAGCGGGTGCCCCTCGTCGAGCACCAGCAGGTCCTGCGGGTGCAGCGAGTACCGCCAGACGTCGGCGGCGGTCCGGCGCAGCGCGGAGCTGGCGGGGTCGCCCGACCGCCGGAGCAGGTCGGGCAGCAGCGACAGTCCGGCAACCAGGCCCAGCGTCGCGGCGGTCAGGGCGGGCAGCAACAGTCGACCCACCCGTCGGGAACGCACCGTGACCGCCAGTCCCATCGCGGCGACCACCACCGACGTGAACGACGTGTAGTAGGCGCTCGACAGCGCGGTCGCCACGACGGCCACGGCGGGCAGTGCGAGCGAGCGCGGTCGTGCCCGCAGCTCTGCGACCGACGTCATCGTCGACCACAGCGCCAGGTACGTGCCCAGCGCGACCGGGTACAGCGCGAACAGGAAGAGGTGGCCCCCGAGCAGCGCGGACGAGAAGGCCGGGCCCACCGAGAACGTGACGCCCACCGCGCCGGCGAGCAACGGGCGCAGTCCGATCCATCGCAGCACGGCGAACGCCACGGTCGCCGTGGCCGTCACCCCGAGCAGCAGGTACAGGTTGACGGCGCCGGTCACGTCGCCGGTCAGCACGTCGAGTGAGCGCAGGACGACCAGCTGCAGCCGTTCCGTACCGGTCGGGAACACCGACCAGTCGACGCCGGTCGGCGCACCCAGGTCCGTGCTCGTCCCGGGCGACCCCCCGGCATCGGTGGCCTCGACGATCGCCAGGTGCTGGAAGACGTCGCCCTGGTAGATGACCGGATCGTCGAGCGGCCACGGCCGCAGCAGCACCACCGCGAGGACGAGGGCGAGTCCCGCCACGGCCAGCAGGTGGACGGGCCGCACCGACCGGTCGTCGCCGCCGGCTCCGTGGGCGCCGTCGAACTGCGAGCTCTCGGCGCCGGGACGCGAGTCGGCGGCGATGGCGTGACCCACACCGACCCATCGGCCTGCAGGGACAGGACTTGAGGCCCCCGGATCGGCGGTGGCCGCCGGATCGGCGTTGGCGGCGGCCGGCGCTCAGTCCCGGTCGAGCAGCGGCGCCAGGAACTGGCCGGTGAAGCTCTCGGGCGTCTTGGCGATCAGCTCGGGCGGACCCTCGGCGATCACCCGGCCACCGCCGATCCCGCCCTCGGGGCCCAGGTCGACCACCCAGTCGGCGGTCTTGATGACGTCGAGGTTGTGCTCGATGACGAGCACCGTGTTGCCCTGCTCCACCAGCCGCGACAGCACGGTCAGCAGCTTGCGGATGTCCTCGAAGTGCAGGCCCGTGGTGGGCTCGTCGAGCAGGTACATGGTGTGGCCGGTGGAGCGCTTGGCCAACTCGGAGGCCAGCTTCACGCGCTGCGCCTCGCCGCCCGACAGCGTGGTGGCCGGCTGACCCAGCCGGACGTAGCCCAGGCCCACGTCGACCAGCGTCTGCATGTGCCGGGCGATCGTCGGCTGGTTGGAGAAGAACTCCAACGCCTCCTCGCAGGGCAGGTCGAGCACCTCGGAGATGTTGAGGCCCTTGAACGTGATCTCGAGCGTGTCCCGGTTGTAGCGGGCGCCCTTGCAGACCTCGCACGGCACGTACACGTCGGGCAGGAAGTGCATCTCGATCTTGATCGTGCCGTCGCCGGCGCACGCCTCGCAGCGGCCGCCCTTGACGTTGAAGCTGAACCGACCCGGCATGTAGCCGCGGATCCGGGCCTCGGGCGTCTGGGCGAACAGTTTGCGGATGTGGTCGAACACGCCGGTGTAGGTGGCCGGATTGGACCGGGGCGTACGACCGATCGGCGACTGGTCGATGTCGATCACCTTGTCGACGTGGTCCATGCCGTCGATCCGCCGGTGGAGGCCGGGCGGGATCTTGGAGCCGTACACGTGCTGCATGAGCGCCCGCAGCAGGATGTCGTTGACGAGCGTGGACTTGCCCGAGCCCGACACACCGGTGACCGCCACGAAGCAGCCGAGCGGCAGGTCGACGTCCAGGTTCTGCAGGTTGTGCTCGCGGGCGCCCTTGATGGAGATCCAGTCGTCACCCGGCTGACGGCGCAGCTCGGGCACCGGGATCGTGCGCTTGCCGGCCAGGTACTGGCCGGTGATCGACTCCTTGTTGCGCAGCAGGCCCTTGACGGTGCCCGTGTGCACCACCCGTCCGCCGTGCTCCCCCGCGCCCGGACCGATGTCGACCACGTGGTCGGCGACCCGGATGGTGTCCTCGTCGTGCTCGACCACCAGCACCGTGTTGCCGATGTCGCGCAGTCGGATGAGCGTCTCGATGAGCTTGTGGTTGTCGCGCTGGTGCAGGCCGATCGACGGCTCGTCGAGCACGTAGAGCACGCCGACCAGCCCCGAGCCGATCTGCGACGCCAACCGGATGCGCTGCGCCTCGCCGCCCGACAGCGTGGCGGCCGAACGCTCGAGCGAGAGGTACTCCAACCCCACGTCGCAGAGGAACTGCAGACGGGTGTTGATCTCCTTCAGGATCCGCTCCGCGATCATCGCCTGGCGATCGTCGAGGTGGAGCGTGGCGAGCCGATCCCGGGACTCGGAGATGCTCAGGCTGCACAGCTGGTGCATGTTGAGGTCGTCGACCGTGACGGCGAGCGCGTACGGGTTCAGGCGGGCGCCGCCGCACGTGGGGCACGGCACCTGGCGCATGTAACCCTCGACCGCCTCCCGGGCCGAGTCCGACTCGGCCTCGGAGTGACGCCGCTTGAGGTACGGGATCACGCCCTCGTACTTGGCGGTGTAGGTGCGGGTGCGGCCGTAGCGGTTGCGGAACTTCACGTCGACTCGCTTGGCGTCGCCGATGCCGTACAGCAGCAGCTTCTGGTCCTTCTTGGGCAGGTCCTGCCACGCCAGCTTGTCGTCGATGCCGTACTCCGACGTGACCGACTCGAGCAGACGGTGGAAGTACTTGGCGTGTCCCGACGCCCACGGAGCGATCGCACCGCCCGCCACGGACTGCTCGGGGTCGGGCACGACGAGCTCGGGGTCGACCTCGAAGACGGTGCCCAGGCCGTCGCACGCAGGGCAGGCGCCGTAGGGCGAGTTGAACGAGAAGTTCCTGGGCGCGAGCTCCTCGAACGACTTGCCGTCGGACGGCCGGGCCAGCTTCTCGGAGAACGTGAGCAGCTCGGGCTCGGCGTCGGCCGGCGCGTCGGCCTTGTCGGCACCACGGCCCGGCACGATCTCGATCTGCGCCATGCCCTCGGCCAGCTCGAGCGCCGTCTCCATGGAGTCGGTGAGCCTGCGCTCGATGCCCTCGCGCAGGACGAGGCGGTCGATGATGACCTCGATCGTGTGCTGCTCGTAGCGGGCAAGCTCGATCTCGGCCGGCAGCTCGTACACCTCGCCGTCGACCCGGACGCGGTTGAAGCCGCGCTGCGCGACGTCCGTGAACAGCTGCTCGTAGGTGCCTTTCCGGCCGCGGACCATGGGGGCGATCACCTGGAAGCGGGTGCCCTCGGGGAGCTGCAGGATGCGGTCGACGATCTGCTGTGGCGTCTGCCGGACGAGTCGTTCGCCGGTCTCGGGGTCGTGCGGCATGCCGACACGGGCGAACAGGAGGCGCAGGTAGTCGTAGATCTCGGTGACCGTGCCGACGGTGGAGCGCGGGTTGCGCGACGCCGACTTCTGGTCGATCGAGATGGCCGGGCTGAGGCCCTCGATGACGTCGACGTCGGGCTTGTCCATCTGGCCGAGGAACTGGCGGGCGTACGCCGACAGCGACTCGACGTAGCGGCGCTGGCCCTCGGCGTAGATCGTGTCGAACGCCAGGCTGGACTTGCCCGAACCCGACAGCCCGGTGAAGACGATCAGCTGGTCGCGCGGCAGGTCGAGCGACACGTCGGTGAGGTTGTGCTCGCGCGCTCCGCGGATGACGATCCGGTCCGACGGGTGGTGCGTGGTCCGGGCCGCGCGTGACGCGCCGCTGCCCTTGGAGGTGGTCTTCGCCGGGGGTGACATCGCCCCGGCAGCCTACTCCCCGAACACGTGTTCGTACAGGGTCGCGAGCCCGTCCGCTGAGGTGATGTACGGCGACGTGACGGGTGACCGCAGCGGCTCGTCAGGCGCCGGGGGCCGGCCGTTCCATCCGGGTGATCTGCCAGCCACCGACCAGCTCCCGGTGGGTGACCTGCCACCCTGCGAGCGCGCCCCCGGTCGGCTCCTCGTCGTCCTGGGCGAGCACGACGATGCGGTCCACCTCGCTGCCGGCCACGCCATCGAGCGCCTCTCGCAGCCGCGCCGGATCGGCGACCGTGAGCAGCC
>JAEZAI010000173.1 GCA_023427825.1 Actinomycetes bacterium | reverse complement strand
CCGGGGACCCGTTCGGGACCGCTCCGGGCGGCCCGTCGCAGGCGAACGGGAGCACCGGGTCGACCGGCACCGGCAAGGTGCTCGCGCTGGTGGCGGTGGTCCTCGTCGTCCTCGTGGGCGCGGCGGTGGGCGTCGGCTTCCTGGTGGCCGGCGGTGACGACGACCCCGGCGGGGGAGGCGGTGGTGGTGGGACCTCTGGGACAGAGCTGGCTCTCCTGAAGGCGCACTTCGGGATCACGGCCGCAGAGGACTGCACCTTCGGCGAGGTCCCCCCGACGGCCAAGTGCGCCGACGCCGGCCCGGCCGAGCTGCCCGCTGTGACGGTCGCGGCCGCGTACGGCAAGCACGCATCGGCGTCCGACCTGGCGAAGGACGTCGAGCGGTACCGGAACGCGATCCCGTCCGACGCCACCGTCTTCGCCGACGGCGAGTACGTCGCCGACGGCAACGCCGAGTCGTCGTCAATCACCGGCACGCTGCTGTCGTTCGAGGACTCCGACGAGAACGGCGACGTGGTCTACCGGATGGTGGCGTCGGAGGAGGTCGGCAACTACATCGTCGAGGTGTCGAGCTCCGACTACGACGCGGCCGAGTGGGCGCTCATCGAGGCGGTGGGTGGATCGAGCGTGCGGAAGGCCGACGAGGCGTTCGGCACCACGTTCGGCCTGGACGAGTTCGTCGGCTGCTGGCCGAACCTCACGATGCTGCTCGTCGACGGGCCCGTCACCTCGTACGACTGCTGGAGCACCCGGATGGGCGAGGGACCCCCGGCGATCCAGGCGGAGTTCAGGGAGGTGGCCGACGCGGGAGGGGCCGAGGCCGCACTCGCCTCGATCGCCGAGGCGAACCCCGGCGACGTGGTGGTCGAGTCGGGCGAGTGGAACAGCGACGGCGTGCCGCAGGGCTACTTCCACCACGTCACGCGGGGCACCACCGGCTACACCGCACACATCTACTGGACCAACTCGGATGAACCTGCGCTGCTCGGTCACCTGCTGGGCACCGATTCGGTCGCGCTGTCCGAGTTCTGGTCCGCGGCGGCACTCCCATGACCGTGGAACGGCACGGATCGGGGATCTCTCGGTCATGCCGTCTCCGTACGGTGCGGATCGACGTGACGACGAGTTCCGGGAGGGACGACCATGGCTGAAGCGGTGCTCGCAGAGTGTGACCAGCTCCTCAAGTGGGACGCGCCGAAGCGGAAGCAGACCGTGTTCTCCGCGAAGCTCGGCCGCCTGGTCGTCACCGACGAACGGGTGCTGTTCCTCTCGACGGGCTCGAACGACCTGACCGTCGGCAAGGCGCTCGCGAGCGGCTTCGTCAGCCCGGTCATCGGGACGTTGTCGTCGTCCACGGGTCATCTCGACGAGGGGGCGCTCGCGAACGACGGGAGCCTCGTGGTCCCGCTCGCCGCCGTCACCCGGGTCGAGGTGAAGGGCCTCTTCAAGGCGCTGACGATCGGCTACCGGACGGGGGAGGGCGAGCGGTTCGCGTCGTTCGCGCCGAAGAACGGCGGCATCACCGGCGGGACCTCGTGGGTCGAGCTGATCGAGGGCGCCCGGGCCCGGCTCCAGCAGGGGACCGGCGGCGCCTGAGCCGACGTCAGCGGTGGCCGGTGCCGATGGTGGCCCCGGCCCGGCTGTGCCGCACGGCGACCTGCTCTCAGCCGCCGGTCGATGCGTGGCACGGGGGCAGGGGCACACCTCTGGCGGTCAGCGCCGCGATCGTGTCCTCCGCCCGCTCGCCCGGGAAGCCGGGGGCGTCGTGGTCGGCACCCGCCCGCCACCCCAGGTCGCTCCCGGTCGCCTCCGTGATGCACGGCGCCGAGATGTTCTCTGCGAGCGTGGTGCCACGCACCGGGTGCATGACGCCCGGGTCTCCGCCCGCTGCGAGCATCGCCTCGAACGACGTCAGGTCGCCGGCCGCGGTGTCACGGAACGCGAAGAGCGACCCGGGATGCCCGTCGGGCACCCGGGCTGCGGTCCACTGCAGGTCTCCGCTGCTGCACTCGGCTGACGTCGCATCGACGCCGAGCGCGTCCGCCTGTCCGTTGAGGCTGGCGTGACGGACCTGCAGGGTGCCGGCCAGCTCGTCGGCGCCCTCGGCGTCGCCGCTCACCCTGGCCTCGACCGTCTCGGCGTCGCCGTCGGGCAGCTCCCGGAGTGCGGCGCCCGTCGCGTCGAACGAGGTGCCCCGGAGGACGCCGCCCGCGTCGGCCGGGTCCACCTCGTTGAGCACCAGGACGCCCTCGGGTGGTTCGCCGGCGCAACGCACCGACGGCCAGGCGACCAGGACGCGGCCCGCTCCGTCGATCGCCAGGGTGATCGGCTCCCCGGTCGCGAGCGCCCCGCTGAACAGGCCGGGGCTCACCGCCGGGGGACCGGCGGCGGTCGACGGGGCGGTCCTGCCGCCGTCGTCGGTCGTCCCGCACGAGGCGAGCGTCCCGCCGGCGAGGATCACCCCGCCGGCGAGGAGCATCAGCGAGGTGCCGGCTCTCATCCCGACTTGAGCGAGCCCGTCGTGGTCCCGCCGCCGGTGGGTTCGGCGAGGCACACGACCTGGGAGGAGGCCATCGGGCTGTCGCTCGCGGACTCGATCCAGAAGACGGAGTAGCCACTGCCCTCCAGCGGCGTGCCGGTGTAGCTCCGGAACAGGTTCGTGCAGGCAGTGAGCGCGTCCGGGGGTGCGAGCGATCGGCCGACGAACTCCGCGGCGTGGGGGATCGCGCAGTCGTCGACCGGCACCGTCTCGAACTCGCCGTCCGGGATGCTCACCACGCAGTCCCCGGGGTTCAGTGCCAGAGCTCGCTTCGTCTGCGGGCCGGTGGACGGGGCTGCGGTGGTGGTCGGGGCGGCCGTCGTGGTCGTCGTCGTGGTGGTCGTGCGGCGGATCGTGGTCTCGGTCGTCGAGGTCGTGGTGTCCTCCGCTTCGGCCGGGTCGTCCGAACCGCACGCCGGCACCGCGAGCACCCCCAGAACCGCGAACGCGAGCACGCACACCCGCCGCAGGTCCCCTGCATCCCACCTCATGTCCGCCCCTTTCGTCGACTGTGGACGACCGTAAGGAACGAGCTCCTGCGGCGACATCCTCAGTTCGTGCCAACGCAGCCCCGCGGTCGCCGTGCGGTGGCGAGGCCGACGAGCCCCCACGTGGTCTCGCTTACACTCCGCACAGCCGCTGCGCCGAGTGCGCAAGGTCACGCCCACGTAGCTCAGGGGATAGAGCGTCGGTTTCCTAAACCGTGCGTCGCAGGTTCGAATCCTGCCGTGGGCGCCACGACGGTCGCCGGTCGCACGCTGTGCCGACCCGGGCAGCGATCATCGCCCCCGGGTGCACAGCTGATGCGGCGTTGGGCGTTGACCGACCGCGTGCGCGGGAGGACGCTGGAGTGAGCGATCGCGACTCGCCGGCCGCGGTCGGAGCGAAGGAGCGAGCCATGTTCATCCAGGTCATCGAAGGGCACACCAGCGACCCGGTGGCGCTGCAGCAGCGGAGCGACGCCTGGCACCAGGAGGTCGAGCCGGGCGCGATCGGCTACCTCGGGTCCACCGGCGGCGTCACCTCCGCCGGCGACGCGATCTTCGTCGTCCGCTTCGAGAGCAAGGAGGCAGCACAGCAGAACAGCGACCGGCCGGAGCAGTCGGCGTGGTGGGCCGAGACCGAGAAGTGCT
>JAEZAI010000162.1 GCA_023427825.1 Actinomycetes bacterium | reverse complement strand
GGTTCCGCACCGTGTCGGGGCCGGTCCGCCACTCACCCGTGTCGCGGTCGGAGCTGCGCGCTGCACGCATCGCAGGCGCCCGCGATCGCCATCCGGCCGCCGTCGTGGTCCCGCCGGTGCCCGAGGAACCGAGTCCCGAGATCGACCCGAGCGGGCTCTCAGGAACGGCGCCGGACCACGTGTAGAAGTTGAGTGCATCGGTAGCAACTTTGTTGAATGCTTGCTATCGTTGATCCATGCCGCTCGACCCCAACACCTGGACGCACAAGACGACCGAGGCGGTGAACGCCGCCCTGACGTCGGCGAAGGAGCACAGCAACCCGGAAGCCACGCCCGACCATCTGCTCGCCGCGCTGCTGCGCCAGGACGACGGCGTCGTGCTGCCGGTCATCCGCAAGCTCGGCATCGAGCCGCTGCAGCTCCGCAACGCGGCCGACGAGGCCGTCGCCGCCCTCCCCACCGCCTACGGGACCGAGACGCGCCCCAGCCGCGACTTCATCTCCCTGTTCGACGCCGCCGACACCGAGCGCCGCGAGCTGACCGACGAGTACCTGTCCACCGAGCACCTGCTGCTGGCGCTGTTCGCCGCCGACCAGCGGCGGGCGCCGCAGGACCGTCAGTTCGGGGAGGTCACCCGCGAGCAGCTGCTCGGCGCGCTGGCCGAGGTGCGGGGCAGCCGCCGCGTCACCTCCCAGAGCCCCGAGGACACCCTCGAGGCGCTGTCCAAGTTCGGCCGTGACCTCACCGAGGCGGCCGCCACCGGCAAGCTCGACCCGGTCATCGGTCGCGACGAGGAGATCCGCCGCGTCATCCGCGTGCTGTCCCGCCGGACCAAGAACAACCCGGTGCTCATCGGCGAGCCCGGCGTCGGCAAGACGGCCGTCGTCGAGGGCCTGGCCCAGCGCATCGTCGCAGGCGACGTGCCCGAATCGCTGGTCGGCAAGCGGGTGATCTCGCTCGACATGAGCTCGATGGTCGCCGGGGCGAAGTACCGCGGCGACTTCGAGGAGCGGCTCCAGGCCGTGCTGGCCGAGATCAAGGAGTCGAACGGCCAGATCATCACGTTCATCGACGAGATGCACACCGTGGTCGGCGCCGGCGCCACCGGCGAGGGCGCCATGGACGCCGGCAACATGCTCAAGCCCATGCTCGCCCGGGGCGAGCTGCGGATGGTCGGTGCGACCACGCTCGACGAGTACCGCAAGTACATCGAGAAGGACCCTGCGCTGGAGCGTCGGTTCCAGCAGGTGTTCGTCGGCGAGCCGTCGGTCGAGGCCACCGTCGCGATCCTCCGCGGGCTCAAGGAGCGCTACGAGGTGCACCACGGCGTGGAGGTCGAGGACCCCGCGCTCGTCGCCGCCGCGGTCCTGTCCGACCGTTACCTCACCGGCCGGTTCCTGCCCGACAAGGCGATCGACCTCGTGGACGAGGCCGCCGCCAGCCTGAGCATCGAGATCGGCTCCGTGCCGACCGAGATCGACGTGGTCAAGCGCCGCATCGACGGACTCGAGATCGAGCGCGTCGCGCTGGAGAAGGCGACCGATCCCGCGTCGGTCGAGCGACTGAAGGCGCTGGACGCCGAGCTCGCGAACCTGCGCGAGGAGTTCGACGGGCTGAACGCCCGCTGGCAGGCCGAGAAGGACCAGGCCGATGCCATCTCCGAGATCGCCGAGCGCCTCGAGGCCCTGAAGGCCGAGGCCGAGCGCGCCTCCCGGGACGGCGACTTCACCCGAGCCTCCGAGATCACCTACGGCCATCAGCCGGTGCTCGAGCGGGAGCTCGAGGCCGCCCAGGCCGAGCTCGCCGAGCTGCAGGGCGACTCGCCCATGCTCAAGCGCAAGGTCGACGAGGAGGACATCGCCGAGGTGGTCGCCCGCTGGACCGGCGTGCCCGTGTCCCGCCTCATGGAGGGCGAGATGTCCAAGCTCGTCCGCCTGGAGGAGGTGCTGCACGAGCGGGTCATCGGCCAGGAGGACGCGGTGTCGGCCGTGGCCAACGCCATCCGACGCAGCCGTGCCGGCCTGTCCGACCCCAACCGGCCCATCGGCAGCTTCCTGTTCCTGGGCCCGACCGGCGTCGGCAAGACCGAGCTGGCTCGGAGCCTGGCGGACTTCCTCTTCGACGACGAGCGGGCGATGGTCCGCATCGACATGAGCGAGTACATGGAGAAGCACTCCGTGAGCCGGCTCATCGGTGCTCCTCCCGGCTACGTCGGCTACGACGAGGGCGGTCAGCTGACCGAGGCGGTCCGCCGCCGTCCGTACGCGGTCGTCCTGCTCGACGAGGTCGAGAAGGCGCACGCCGACGTCTTCAACGTGCTGCTCCAGCTGCTCGACGACGGGCGATTGACCGACGGCCAGGGCCGCACGGTCGACTTCACCAACGTCGTGCTGATCATGACGTCGAACCTGCCCGGCGATCCCCGAGACTTCTTCCGTCCCGAGTTCGTCAACCGGGTCGACGAGATCGTCCGGTTCCGCGAGCTGGCCGAGTCGGACCTGACGGCGATCGTCGAGATCCAGCTCGACCACCTGCGTCAGCGGCTGGCCGACCGGCGGATCTCTCTGGTGGTCACCGACGCCGCCATGGCCAAGCTGGCCCACGACGGCTACGACCCGGCGTTCGGCGCCCGTCCGCTCAAGCGGCTCATCCAGCAGCAGGTGGGCGACCGCCTGGCCATGTCGATCCTGGAGGGCAAGCTCGCCGAGGGCGACACGGTCACGCTGGACGTGGTCGACGGCGACTTCGTGGTCGCCTGAGCACCCGCTGACCGGAGCAGTCCGCCGAGCCGTATCCGCCCGCAACCAGCACCACGATCGCCCGCCCCAGTGGGTGGGCGATCGTGCGTTGCCGCACCGGCAAGCCAGGTCTAGGGTCGTGGCGGAGAGGGAGGCGTGGATGTTGCTGTCACGTCGCCGGGCGGTGAGCGGCTTGTCGACGCGCGCGGAGCGAGCCCGAGACAATCGACGATCGTTCGTACGGATCGGCTTGGTGCTGTCCGTGGTCGCGCTCGTGCTGGGTGCCGTCCAGTTCGCTCGCTACGACTGGACCGGCCTGCCGCTGCAGCGCTCGCCAGCTGAGCTGGACCGAACCATCTCGGCGGACTGCCACGAGCAGGTGCGTCCGTTCACGACGTCGGCCGGTCGGACGATCTCGCCGTCGCCGATCGACGACCAGCAGTACCTCTCGATGATCGACTGGTTCCGCGGGGAACGTGACCTCCAGGTCGAGTGCTTCTACCGACCGTTCACGGATCGGGCGCTCGTCCCGCTGGTCGCCAGCTGGCTTCCGTTCGAAGACGCACTGTCGCTCGCTCTCGTGAACACCGCACTGATGCTCGCCGGCATCTGGCTGGTGCTGGCCACGTTGGTGGTCCAGGGAGCGACGCCGAGGGTCGTGCTCGCAGCGGGCTCGCTGGTCGTCGTGAACTGGACGACCCTGGCGTTCGGAACAGGTGTGCTCATCGAGTCGGCACCGTTCGCCGCCGTCGCGCTCGCATGGCTCCTCATCAGCCTTCGAAGGTGGTGGTGGGCCGCTGCGGTCATCGGGCTGGGCGTGCTGGCCAAGGAGACGGTCGTCCTGGCACTGCCGCCGTTGTGGGTCGCACTCTCGCTCGATCGACCCAACGGCGTCGGCGCCGGCGCGGCCCTGCGACGGTGGGCGCCCCTGGCCGTCGCGTCGGCAGCTGCGGCGATCGCGCTCGTGGCGCGACGAGTCATCGGACCGCCCGCCGACGCGTCGTGGCCGACAGGGGTCGACCTGTCGCTGGTGTCCTTCAACCTGAACCCGGCCGGCCTCGCGGTGCGCGTGCTCGGCCGCGCCCCCGTGCGCGTGCCGTCGGCGCTGTGGTTCGTGCGCCGAACCCGCAGCGCCGGGTTCCTCGCCGCCTGCACCGACCCGGCAGTGGCCGGTGTGGCCTCCGGGCTGCTGCTGCTCGCCTGGATCCTGATCACCGCTGACCTCTCGCCGCGCTTCTTCTGGCCCTGCTTCCCGTTCGCCGCCACGCTCGTCGCGAGGTGGTTCGGCGACGGTCGGCCGCAGCGGTGGCTCGATGGACTCCGGCTGCCGCCCTGGCTCGTCGGTGAGCGGGACGAGCGAGCGGGAGCTGCTGCGGGCCCTGCGCTCTGACCTGGACGACATCACGCCGCTGAGGGAAGGGACGCGTGTGCAAACTGAGGTGGACGGCTCGGCGGTCGAACGCATCGGGTCGCTCGACGGGGTGCGAGGGCTCGCCGTCCTGATGGTCCTGCTGTACCACGCGGGGCAGCCTGCGCTGGGAGGCCTCCTCCTGCAGAGCGGAGTCGACCTCTTCTTCGTGCTGTCGGGCTTCCTGATCACCACGATCCTGCTGCGAACCCGTGACCGCTCGAACTACTTCCGACTGTTCTACGGGCGACGAGCGGTGCGGATCTTCCCCCTCTACTACCTGGTGCTCGCGACGTTCGTCGTCGCCGCCAACGTGATCCTCCGCCTCGGCATCGAGGACACCGTCAGCTTCGGCGAGGCGCAGCAGCTGGTCGACCACCAGTGGTGGGGGTGGCTCTACCAGGTGAACAACCTCGAGGCGTTCTGGGGCGAGCGGGCGTTCGCCGGACTCGGCCACCTCTGGTCGCTCTCGATCGAGGAGCAGTTCTACCTGGTCTGGCCGCTGGTCGTCCTGAGAGCGCCCCAGCGCTTCTTGCTGCGCATCTGCATGGTGGTCGTGGCGATCAGCGTGGTGGTCCGGGCCGTCGGCTACGCGACGGTGAGCGAGGACTTCGCCTACTACTTCACGTTCTGTCGCCTCGACGGGCTCGCACTCGGCGCAGCGGGCGCGGTGGTGGTGCGGTCGCCCGAGCTCGCGGCCCGCTGGCGACCTGCGGTGGAGTGGATCGGTCGGAGGTGGTGGATCGTCGCGCTGCTGGTCCTCATGCCGATCGAGGTCGCGCTCTTCGGCGGCATCACCGTCCTGTCCGCTGCCTATCTCGGGATCGTGCTGGGTGCTCGTGAGGGCCTGCTCGCTCCGCGTCCGACCGCATGGCTGCACAGCCGTTTCCTCGGCCACCTCGGGAAGTACTCGTACGCGATCTACGTGTTCTCCGTCCCGCTCGCCCAGAACGTGGAACGGGTCAAGCCGTCGAACGTGCAGATCGTCGACGCCGTCTTCCAGATCCTCGTCGTGGGACTCGTGAGCTATGGGCTCGCCAGGGTCAGCTGGGTCCTGTGGGAGCGCCCGTGGCTCCGGTTGAAGCGGCGGCTCGCGTACACGTGACCCGGCGCGCGGTGCGGACACCCCCTCGCCCCGGCAGTAGTCTCTGACGTTCCCGACAGAGGAGAGTTAGAGTGCCGGCGACCGTTGTGGTGGGCACCCAGTGGGGCGACGAGGGGAAGGGCAAGCTCACCGACCTCGTCGCCAAGGAGATGCATGCGGTCGTCCGCTACCAGGGTGGCCACAACGCCGGCCACACCCTCGTGGTGGACGGCGAGTCCTTCGCACTCCAGCTGATCCCGTCGGGTGTCCTCTACGACCACATCACTCCGGTGATCGGCAACGGCGTCGTCGTGGACCCGGTGGTCATGCTGAGCGAGATCGACACGCTGGAGTCCCGCGGCGTCGACTGCTCGCGGCTGAAGGTGTCGGGCAACGCGCACCTGATCCTCCCGTACCACCAGGAGCTCGACCGCCTCATCGAGCGGCACCTGGGCAAGAACAAGCTCGGGACCACCAAGCGCGGCATCGGCCCAACGTACGCGGACAAGGCGTCGCGGGTCGGTCTGCGCGTGCAGGACCTGCTCGACGCCGACATCTTCCGGGAGAAGCTCGAGGCCGTCCTCGCCGAGAAGAACCTGGTCCTCGCCAAGATCTACAACCGCCTGGGCTTCGATCCCGACGAGCTCGCGGACCGATACCTCACCGAGGTGGCGCCGCGGGTCGCCCCGTACGTCGCCGACACGGTCACGCTCGTGCACGAGTCCCTGGAGCGGGGCGAGCACGTGCTGTTCGAGGGCGCCCAGGCCACCTTCCTCGACCTGGACCACGGCACGTACCCGTTCGTCACCTCGTCGAACCCGATCGCCGGCGGCGCCTGCGTGGGCGCCGGCGTCGGCCCCCGCTACATCGACCGGGTCATCGGCATCGCCAAGGCCTACGTCACCCGCGTCGGGTCGGGTCCGATGCCGACCGAGCTGTTCGACGAGACCGGCGACCGGATCGTGGACCTGGGCCACGAGTACGGCGTGAACACCAAGCGCCGCCGCCGGCCCGGCTGGTTCGACGCGGTCATGCTGCGCCATGCGGTCCGACTGAACTCGCTGTCCGAGGTGGCGATCACCAAGCTCGACATCTTCGACAGCTTCGAGACGATCAAGGTGTGCGTCGCCTACGACGTGGACGGCGTCCGCCACGACCACCTGCCGTACCACCAGTCCGACCTCCACGCCGCGACGCCCATCTACGAGGAGCTCCCGGGCTGGCAGAAGGATCTCACCGAGGTCCGCGAGCGCCACGACCTCCCGCCGAACGCGGTGACGTACCTGGAGTTCCTGCAGGAGCAGATCGGCGTGCCGATCCGGGTCGTGGGCACCGGCCCGGGCCGCGACCAGCACGTCCTGTTCTCGAGCTGAGCGGACCGTGGGCGACCTCGGGACCGACACGGCGCTGACCGCCCTCGGCAGCGCGACGGAGGAGCACGGCGCGGCGGTCGGTGACGGCATCCGCAGCTTCGCCATCGACC
>JAEZAI010000140.1 GCA_023427825.1 Actinomycetes bacterium | reverse complement strand
GAGCACCGCCGCCCTCCTGGCCCTGAGCGAGAAGGTGTCCGGCCGCCAGCTCGACGCCCTGTTCGACGCCTGGCTGTACCAGCCGACCAAGCCGGCACCGGTCTGATCCCTACCGATCGGCGGTCAGGAGGCGGCGCGGCGCGGCCCGGCGCGACAGCGGGCCGGCCCCCGGAGGGACCGGCCCGCAGCGAGCGCAGGGGCGGTACCGGGGCGCCACGGTGAGCGCCCCGGGACCGTCAGACCCGGGTGGGCGTGCCGCTCCTGCCGCGGGTGACGGCCCGGAAGATGAGCAAGGCGATCACCGCGCCGATGATCGAGCCGATGATGCCCGACAGCTGCAGTGCGCCGTCGTCGGCATCACGTCCGAACAGCAACCAGCCGAGGAAGCCGCCGATGAGGGATCCGACCAGACCGAGCACCAGCGTGCCGAGCACGCCCATGGGGTCCGGTCCGGGCACGAGTGCCCGTGCGATGAAGCCGGCGAGGAGTCCGATGATCAGGGCCCAGATGATCCACATTGACGCACCCTTTCCACGTGTGCGGACGGTTCCGCACGCAGTCGGAAGGTTCCCTGGGGCGACCGGAACGAAACCTGAGAGCTACGAGCGCTCCAGCGCGCGCTCGAGCAGGGCGATGCTGTCGGCGAGTCCGCCGGGCCGGCTCCGAGACAGCCACGTGGACCGGTAGCCGTCGACCAGGGTCGCCAGCTCCGCCCGCAGCTCCGGGCGAGCCACGAGCGGTACGCCCATGCCGTCGAGGAGGCGCAACGCCCCTTGCCGGGCCAGGCCGGCCGCCACCCGGAGCTCGTCGACCACCAGATCGCCGTCCGTCGCCGCGGGGCGGGCGGATCCCAGGTCGCTGAGCGCCCGCTCGAGGTCGGCGACGACCGCCCTGACGGCGTCGGGATCGGACCGGCCGTCGCTCAGCTCGGGGACCTCGGGCACGAGGGGCGGGACGAGCGGGCTGACGTTGAAGGTGGCCGCCCCGGTCCGGGACGCCGCCCCTCCGATCCGCACGAGGACGTCCCCGAGCACGCCCGCCTCGTCCTGCAGCAGGTCGTCCAGCACGGGTGCCAGGTCCAGATCCGCGTTGGTGTCCGCGCACCAGGCCACTGCGCCGCCGTACGCGATCGCCGGATCGCTGACCGACGGCGGCTGGTGGTGGCCGTTGTCGCCCCAGTCGGCGACCAGGAGCCCGCGGACCCCGGCATCCCGGGCCGCGGTCGCAGCGTCGAGGAGGTTGGCCCGGGCGTTGTCGAGTCGCCCGACCAGCGAGTTCCACGACGACGTGCCCGGCACGACCCAGGCGGCGACGCCACGCTCGAGGAACGGGGCGAGCAGCGAGGCGAAGTCGGTCGGTGCCGCCAGGTCGATGCCGAGCTCGGACATGATCCGGGCCACGAACGGATCGAGCTCGACCGGTGGTCGGTCCGGCGCCTCGTAGTTCCACACCAGCGCGGTGAGGTCACCGTCGGGGAGACGCGAGGCGAGCTCGGGATGGTGGCCGACGACGTCGCCCCAGAACTGCACCGACCGCCCCTCGCTCAGCAGCGGGCCGACGATCCGCAGCAGGTGCTCCAGGTAGACGGCGCCGACGCCCTCGGCCGCCACCCGCGCGGCGCTGGCGCCGCGGCCGAGCTCGAAGGTCTCGTCGCAGCCCACGTTGATCGTGCGCGATCGCAGGGCTGCGGCCTGCTCCCGGACGAGGTCCAGGACGAACCGGGCGTTGTCCTCGGTGGGCGCGAGGACGCCCGGGGGCCACCGGAACCCGGGCAGCAGCTCCGCGCCGTCCGGGCACTCGGCCCGGTCCCGGTAGCGGTCGAGAGCGAGCCAGCGGCCCATGTGCCCGAAGCAGTTCTGGTTGGCGGCGAGCTCGATGCCGTCCTCTGCGCACCGCGCCTCGAGCCAGCGGAGGTCGTCGGGCGTCAGCGGCGACGCGTCCCGCCACACGTCCTCGTGCTCCGCGTACGCGAACGTGTGCTCGACGTACAGCTGCAGGTGGTCGTAGCGGCAGCGGGCGAGGAGCGCGACCAGCCGGTCGAGCGTGGCGCGGGTGGGCACCCGATCCCGGCTGACGTCGAGCATGAACCCGCGGGTGGCCACGTCGGGGTGGTCCTCGACGCGGACGTGGGGGAGGGCGCCGTCGGCGTCGCGCAGCTGCTCGACGGTCTGGAGGCCGTACCGACGTCCGGCGTCGTCGGCGTGCACGAGCAGCGCGCCGTCGTCGTCGACCGCGAGGACGTACCCCTGCCTCGGGAGTGACGGGTCGGCGTGGGTGCGCAGCGGGTCGGCCGAGCGGCGGGTCGGGTCCAGGCGTTCCACCGACCGGGGACGCGGGAACAACGCGCTGGTGCCCTCGGATCGGTCGCCCGCCTGCATCCTCGCGAGCGTAGGACGGCGGCGTGCCGGGACCGGTGCGACGGCCGCTCCCAGGAGGGGCCCGGCGACCGGTGGTGGGGTCCGCCGCCCGCTCCGGCGGGGCGGCATCGCCGCGTCGGCCACGCCTAGCGTCATCCGGATGACGTCAGACCCCGACGGGCCCGGCCCGGAGCCGTCCGCCCTCGCTGAGCTCGAACCGATGTCGGGTGGCGCCGGCATCAACCTGATCGGGGCGCTCGACGCGCCCGATCTGGCGGCGTCCGGCTACCTCGAGTCCGAATGGCGCTGTTCGGGTTCGGCCGTCTCGTACACCGCACCCGACGGGCTCCGGCCCGACGGGTGCTGGGACCTGCAGCCCGGCGACCGGGCGTCGTTCCGGACCGGGGTCGTCGTGCGCCGTCCCGCGGCGCCCGCCGAGTTCAGCGGCACGCTCGTCGTGGAGTGGCTCAACGTCAGCAGCGGCGCCGATGCCGCGCCCACCTACGGGTTCACGGCTCCGGAGCTGGTCCGGCGCGGGCACGCCTGGGCCGGCGTGTCGGCCCAGTGGGCGGGCATCGTGGCCGCACCGGCGCTGGTCGACGTCGGCGGTGCCGCTGGGCTGCTGGCGCTCCAGGAGGCCGACCCGGAGCGCTATGGCGACCTCCACCATCCCGGCGACGCGTTCTGCTTCGACCTGTTCACCCAGGTCGCCTCCGCGCTGGTCGACGGCGCGGGCGGACCGCTCGAGGGGCTGGACGTGCGCACGGTGCTCGCCGTGGGTGAGTCCCAGTCGGCCTACGCGCTCACGACCTATGCCGACGGGGTGCAGCCGCTCACCGGACGGTTCGACGGCTTCCTCATCCACAGCCGTGGCGGTCCGGCCATGCCGCTCGGCGAGGCGGGCCGGGGCGTCGACCTGGAGCAGAGCCGCCACGACCAGGCGGTCACCGTGCGGGACGATCTGGACGTGCCGGTGCTGGTGGTCGAGACCGAGACCGACGTACTCGGCCACCTCGACTACCTGCCGGCCCGGCAGGACGACGGCGTGCGGTTCCGGCTCTGGGAGATCGCGGGCGCCGCCCACGCGGACCGCTCGCTGGTCGGCGACTTCGAGACGTTCCTGGGGTGCGAGGAGCCGGTCAACCGCGGCCAGCAGCGCTTCGTGGTCCGCAGTGCGCTGGCGCATCTCGTGGAGTGGACCGCCGGGGGCGCCGGGCCGCCGACCGCCGCCCGGCTCATCGTCCACGGCGACCCGGCCGACGGCCGCTCGGCCCTGCGGTACGGCACCGACGACGTCGGTAACGTCCTCGGCGGGGTGCGCACGCCGTGCGTGGACGCCCCGGTCGAGGTGCTGTCGGGCCTGACTGGGCCGGGCGCGTCGAACGTGTGCCGGCTGTTCGGCCGCCGGCTGCCCGCGCCGCCCGAGGCGCTCGCGGCCCGCTACGCGTCCGTCGACGAGTACCTGGCCACCTACGAGGCGGCGACCGACGCCGCCATCGCCGCCGGCTTCGTGCTGGTCGAGGACCGCGACGAGGTGCTCGCCGACGCTCACCCGGAGCTCATCACCTGGTGACGACCCACCATCCCGGGGATCTGCGGGTGGATCGGGACAATCCTTGTCCGGGCGCGACCCCTATATCCCGGACGGCCCGTCGCCCAGGCTGCCGAGGTCGTCGGGCACGTCGACGGCGTGCTGGCGCAGGACGTCGAGCGGCACCAGGTCGAGCACCCGCTCGTGGGTGGAGGCCAACACGACCGGGGCGGCGGCCCCGTCGCGGTGGGCCCGCAGCCAGTTGACGGCGGTGACGCACCACCGGTCGCCCGGCACCAGCCCGGGGAACCGGTACATGGGCGCGGGCGTGATCAGGTCGTTGCCGATCGAGCGCTGGTGCTCCAGGAACTCCGCGGACACGACCGCGCAGATCGTGTGGCTGCCCAGGTCCTCGGGACCGGTCCGACAGCAGCCGTCGCGGAAGAACCCGGTCAGCGGCTCGGTCCCGCACTCCTCGAGCGGTCCGCCCAGCACGTTGCGCTCGACTTCGGGACCACCATGGGACGGGCCGGACTGCGACGGGTGCTGCACCCTCACAGCCTGCCCCAACTCGCAGCGCTCCTCGCCCGCTGGTCGCTCAGGCGGTCGGGTCCGGGTCCATGAAGAACTGCAGACCCTTGGCCTGGGCGACCACCTGGGCCAGGTCGTCCTGGTGCTCGGCCACGTAGGCGGCGTTGGCGGCGGCGAGCTCGGGCGACGGGACCGGCTCGGCCGCCACGGCGACCATCGCGTCGTCGTCGGGCAGGCCGGCCAGGCGCAGCTGGTTGCGCAGCGTGTCGGCGAACGCGACCGCCTCGGCGAAACCGCGGCCGATGTCGTTGCCGTCCGCGTCGCGGACCACGACGGCACCCTCGCAGATCTGGATGCCGTGGGCGAAGAACGCCGACTGGCCGCCCTCGACGATCGGCGTCAGCGTGAAGGTCCGGATGTCCTCGGGCAGGTCGTCGAACTCGAAGCGGTAGTGGTCCGGGTGCCACGTGTGGGTGGCCGGGTAGCGGTCGGGCCGCGGCGTGTGCTCGACCTTGACCCACCTGTCCACGTGGACGGCGCCCCACACCAGGTGCGGGTCGCCGGTCGGGTCCATGTAGGTGCCGCCGACGCGGCGGACCATCTCGGGCGGCGGCTCCTCGCCGGTCTGGCCGTAGAAGGCGGCGTACTCGGCTCGGTGCTCGGCGAACA
Source organism: Actinomycetes bacterium (assembly GCA_023427825.1). Taxonomy (GTDB): domain Bacteria; phylum Actinomycetota; class Acidimicrobiia; order Acidimicrobiales; family Microtrichaceae; genus Dermatobacter. Next base: position 1,664 of record JAEZAI010000140.1, on the reverse strand, counting down.
TCGTGACCTGGCGGTCGCCGTCGAGGTGGGTCATGAACCAGTCCCAGCCGGCCGGGTCGGGCTGGCCGATCGAGTTCGACGCCCGGACGACCTCGCTCTGCGGCATGCCGGCGAGGAAGCCCCACTGGTGGTCGAACCACAGCTCACCGCGGACGATCGGGATGACCTTGCCGTCGATCGCGATCGTGCTCGTCGGCTCACCGTCGGGACCCGTCGCGGTCGACAGCTGGATGGCCGGGATCGAGTAGTAGAAGGTGCCGACGCCCGCGACCGACGGCATGGCGCCGTGCTCGCCCTGCTCCAGCACGCCCTTGCCGTGGTCGAGCTGCAGATCGCAGGCCAGGTGCAGCGGCGTGTCGCCGCCCAGGTCCACGCCGGTCGCCCGGGCCCGCATGGGCAGCAGGTTGTCGCGGCCGGCGGACTCGAACGAGTTGGCGCCTACGCTGAAGGCGAACGGCGAGGCGTTGGTGCGGACCAGACCGCTCGTGCCGAGCGTGACCAGCGGCTCGGCCTGGTGATGCCGGTCGCCCCGCGTGCTGATCGCGAACTGGACCTCGACGGCCAGGTTGTCGAGCGGCGACAGGCCGAGCTCCTTCGCGAACGCCGGCGGGTACATCGCCTGCTCGAAGAGCATGAACTCGATGCCGTACTCGTTGCCGTCGGCGTCCCAGAGGCTGCCGACGAGGAAGTGCCAGCCGCACTGGGCGCCCAGGTCGACCTGGTCGTCGCGGGGGAACTCCAGGTGCACCTCGGCCGGCATGGGGTCGTAGCCCATGTTCGACGCGGCGCCCATCAGGTTGCGCATCGTGTACGCCTGCAGCGGCGTGAGCCGGTCGCAGTGCTCGAGCATGGTCCGCCAGAGCTCGCTGCGGTCCGGCACGTGGCTGACCGGGTGCTCGAGCAGGTGCTGGAGGTAGCGACGCAGGCGGGTCGCGGTCTCCTCAGGGCTGTTCCGCTTGCTCGTGAGCGTGGCGAGCGTGCCGGGGTCGATCCTGGCGGCGTCGAACTCGGGCAGGCCCAGCAGGTGCGCCACGTCCTGGAGGACGGACTCGTCGAGCGTGCCGGTGGACGGATCCTGGGTGGTGCTGGTGGAGGAGTTCACGCCCTCTTATCGGCCCCACGGGCCATTTGTTGCGCGGAACCGGAAGGAACCGTCTGGTTCTGCACGACAGAACCGGCGCCGGCGGGGGTGCCCTCGACGGCGGGGGCGGCCAGCCGGCCCAGCTTGATCGTCGCCAGCACCATGCCGACCAGCGCCGCGATCAGCAGGGCGTCCTGGGCGCCCTCGATCTTCAGGTGCTCCTGGTACGCGGTCAGACCGAGGGCCATGGCGACGACGGGCTTCAGCACGGTCACGGTCGGAAGGCTCGTCTGCACGTCGCCGGCCTGATAGCTGGACTGCTGCCAGAACGTTCCGAGGCTCGCGGTCAGGGCCATGCCCCACAGCTCCCACGTGGTGAGGCCGGCGACGATGCCGTCGCCGAAGCCGTCGATGCCCGACTTCGTGAGCGGCGCCGACAGGCCGAGCAGCACGCCGGCCGCGACCGCCAGGACGAGCGAGCGCTTGGTGCCGTGCGGCAGCGAGCCGGCCGACCACACGCACGCCGCCACCAGCGGGGTGCAGATGATCAGCGCCGGGAGCCACGACGGGAACGGCGGGCGGT
>JAEZAI010000045.1 GCA_023427825.1 Actinomycetes bacterium | reverse complement strand
GGTCGAGGGTGTAGAGCTGCTTGTTGAGCAGCGTCTCGGGCACGTTGCCCGAGGCGATCTCCTGCGCCAGGCCCTCGACGATGGCGGTCTTGCCGACGCCGGGCTCGCCCACCAGCACCGGGTTGTTCTTGGTGCGGCGGCTGAGCACCTGCATCATCCGCTCGGTCTCCTTCTCGCGACCGATGACGGGGTCGAGCTTCTTCTCGCGGGCCAGCTGCGTGAAGTTGCGGCCGAACTGGTCGAGCACCAGCGAGCCCGACGGCGCCTCGGCGCCGGAGCCGCCCGAGGTGGCGCCGGCCTTCTCGCCGCTCTGGGGCTGGTTGGACGAGCCCGGGTAGCCCGACAGCAGCTGGATGACCTGCTGGCGGACGCGGGACAGATCCGCGCCGAGCTTGACGAGCACCTGCGCGGCCACACCCTCGCCCTCACGGATCAGCCCGAGCAGGATGTGCTCGGTGCCGATGTAGTTGTGGCCGAGCTGCAGGGCCTCGCGCAGCGAGAGCGCGAGGACCTTCTTGGCCCGGGGCGTGAAGGGGATGTGGCCCGACGGCGAGCTGCCGCCCTGACCGATGATCTCCTCCACCTGCTGGCGCACCGCCTCCAGCGAGATGCCGAGGGACTCGAGCGCCTTGGCCGCGACCCCCTCACCCTCGTGGATGAGGCCGAGGAGGATGTGCTCGGTCCCGATGTAGTTGTGGTTGAGGAGGCGAGCCTCCTCCTGGGCCAGCACGACCACCCGACGGGCCCGGTCGGTGAAACGTTCGAACACTGAGTGCCTCCCAAGAAGACGTTGGATCAGTGTAACGCCCGACCCCCTCGAGCCGTTCCCGCCCTTCCGTGGTCTCCTGTGTGACATCTGGGCCCCGGTCCCTGTGACACCGGACAGGCGATCCGGCCGGCCGCCACTTCGCCGTCGACGTCGCCACGCCACCGGCAGCCCGGCAGCCCGGCGGGCTCAGCGGCCGCCTGTGACACCCGGCGGTGGGGGCCCCGGGGTGCCGACGGGTAAGTTGACGCCGTGGCCGACCAGAACCCGCTCCAGGTCATGCCCTCCATGGCCGACGACCTGGCCCGGGTGGAGGCAGAGCTCACGACCGCCGTGCGCTCGGGTGACGACTTCCTCACCGAGATCGCGTCGCACCTGATCGCCGCGGGCGGCAAGCGCGTCCGGCCCGGCTTCTGCATCGCCGCGGCGGCCACCGCCCTCACCGTCGACGCGCCGGCCAGCCCGGCCGCCGTCACCGGTGGCGTCGCCGTGGAGCTGGTGCACCTGGGCTCGCTGTACCACGACGACGTCATGGACGAGGCGGTCGTCCGCCGCACGGTGGACAGCGTCAACGCCCGCTGGGGCAACCTCAAGGCGATCCTCGCCGGCGACTTCCTGCTCGCCCGGGCGTCGGAGCTCGCCGCCGGTCTGGGCGTCGAGGTGGCCGGCCTGCTCGCCGCCACGATCGGCCGCCTGTGCGAGGGCCAGGTGCTCGAGCTGCGCCACGCCTTCGACCTGGACCGCACCGAGGAGTCCTACCTCAGGGCGATCGAGGGCAAGACCGCCTCGCTGCTCGCCTCGTCCTGTCGCATCGGCGGCATCGTGGCCGAGCTGCCCCGGGAGCACACCGACGCCCTGACCGACTTCGGCCTGTCGTACGGCATGGCGTTCCAGCTCGTCGACGACGTGCTGGACCTGGTCGCCACCGAGGCCGCGCTCGGCAAGCCCGCCGGCCACGACCTGGAGGAGGGCGTCTACACCCTCCCGGTGATCCTCACGCTCGCCTCGGAGCGCGGCGCCGAGCTGCGGTCGCTCCTGGGCGGCGCGCTGCTGTCCGACGGCCGGGACTCGGTGCCGCTCGACGACGTCTCCCGCCGCCGGGCCATCGACATCGTGCGCGACGGCGACGGCATCGCCACCACGATCGCCCGGGCCCGCGCGTTCGCGGACCAGGGTCGTGCCGCGCTGGATCGGCTGCCCGACAGCCCCGGCGTCACCGGCCTGTCCGCCGCAGCGGACTACCTGCTCGACAACGTCGAGGCTGCGGCGGCCTGAGGCAGCCGCAGCTCGTCGAAGCTCGGTCGCAGCGCCAACCGCCGCGACCCGCTCCGTCACATCAGGCGGGTCGACTCCTCCACCCGGTGCTGGGTGAGCTCGGTGCCGGTGATCGGCAACGTGCCCATGCCCGCGAGGAACGTGGCCATGTGCTCGGACGCCATGTGCGAGGCCATCGCCTCGTCGTCGGCCCACTCCTCGTAGACCCGGAACACGCCCTTCTTCGAGGGGTCCGCCCAGAAGCCGTACGTGATGTTGCCCTCCTCGGCCAGCGTGGCCTCGACCAGGGGTTCGATCAGCGCGACGGCCTGGTCGTGGCCCTCGGGCTCCATGGAGATGATGCCGGTCACGATCAACATGGGGCGGCACCGTAGCCCGCCGCCGGGGTGGCCGACGGACGGCGATTGCCGGCGGGGTCAGGGCCGGCTCGGTGAGGGCCGGGCCGGGCGGCGCGACCTCGTCAGGGGCGGGGTGGCAGCCCGTCCAGGTCGGCCACGGTGACCAGGCCCCGGTCGACCATGTGGCGCACGAGGCGGGCCCGGCGGGCGGTGGCGAGCGCGCCCGAACCGCCCTGCATCCCTTCCACGCCCTGCTCGGCCAGCCGCCGGCAGAGGTAGTCGAGCTTGCGGTTGAACTTGGCGATGCTCCAGTCGAGGCGGCGCGCCACCTCCTTGTTGCCCGGCAGCTTGGACTGCCAGTCGGGCTGACCCCGCAGGAGGGGCTCGGCCAGCGTCGCCACCAGGAGCAGCTGCTCGTGGTTGAGGTTCAGCGTGGCGAACTCGACGGTGTCGGTCGCCACCGGCTGGCCCAGCTCCAGCGGCGTCGGCTCGGCGAGCGCGCCCTCGATCCGGTAGGTGGACGGACCGGCCTCGAACTCGACCGTGAACTCCTCGAAGCCCAGGGGCGTCTGGTCCGCCGGCGCGAGCTCCGTGCGCGACGGGCTCTCGCGGTCGAGGATCCGCAGCGTGATGTAGCGGCCGAGGTTCTGCAGGAACCAGACCTCGCCCTGCGACGCGAAGCACCCGAGCACGCGGTGCAGGTACTGGTTGTCCGCGTCGACCACCAGGTCCGCCGACCGGCCGAACGTCAGCGTCTCGCCGGGCTCCACCTGGAAGCCCTCGCCGACGAACTCGAGGAAGAGCGTGCCCATGACCGCCTCAGGACGGCTCCGTCGCCGGAGCCTCCTCGCTGCCGTCCAGCTCGGGGCCGTCCTGCTCGGGGCCGTCCTGCTCGGGGCGGAGCGTGGGGAACAGCACCACGTCCCGGATGGACTGGGTGCCCGACAGGAGCATGACCAGCCGGTCCATGCCCATGCCCAGGCCGACCGTCGGCGGCAG
>JAEZAI010000017.1 GCA_023427825.1 Actinomycetes bacterium | reverse complement strand
CGCGACCGGTTCCGGCCGGCGAACGTCGGCGCCGGTCAGCCGACCGGCTCGAGCTCCCGGTCCTCGTCGGGCGTGTCGTCCGGTGCGTCGTCGGACTCGCCCGGGTTGGAGTGCTCCAGCGTTCCCTCGACGTTGACGTGCGGCAGGATCCGGTCGAGCCACCTGGGCAGCCACCAGTTGCGGTCGCCGAGGAGCTCCATGGTCGCCGGCACGAGCAGCATGCGGACGATCGTGGCGTCGAGCAGCACGGCGAGCGCCAGTCCGAACCCGAACAGCTTGATCGTCCGGACCGACTCGCCCAGGAAGCTGCCGAAGACGAACACCATGATCGCCGCCGCCGCGGTGATCACCCGTGCGGTGGCGGCCAGGCCGTCCGCGACCGAGGTGTGGGCGTCGCCCGTGCGGACCCACTCCTCGCGGATGCGGGACAGCAGGAAGACCTCGTAGTCCATCGACAGGCCGAAGACGATGGCGAACAGCATCATCGGCAGGAACGGCTCGATCGGCGCCGGTTCGACGCCGAACAGGTCCTTTGCCCAGCCCCACTGGAACACCGCCACCAGCACGCCGTAGGCCGCCCCGATCGACAGCAGGTTCATCACCACGGCCTTGACCGGGACCAGGAGCGACCGGAACACGATCATCAGCAGGACGAACGACAGCGTGAGCACCGCGCCGAAGAACAGGACCAGCCGCTCCGACACGAACGTCGTGAAGTCCACCGTGATCGCCACGAAGCCGGTCACCAGGACCTCGACGCCCGAGCCCCGCTCTGCCCCGGGCAGGACCTCGTCCCGCAGATGGTGGACCAGTTCGGTCGTGGCCTCGTCCTGCGGTGCGGTCGTGGGGATCACCCTCCAGAGCGCTGCGGTCGGGTCCTGCTCGTCGTTCGGGACCGCAGGCGTGGCGAACGCGACGCCCGGTGTCTCCTGCACGGCGGTGGTGATGGCCTGCAGCGTCTCGGGCGTCGTGCCCTCGGGCAGCGTGGCCACGAGCATGAGCGGGCCGTTGTAGCCAGGGCCGAAGCCCTCGGCCAGCAGGTCGTAGGCCGCGCGCGTGGTGGTGCCCACTGGATCGTTGCCCTCGTCGGGGAAGCCCAGCCGCATGGCGAACGTGGGGATCATCAGCACGACGAGCAGCGCCGTCGCGCCGAGCGCCATGGCCCACGGATGCCGCTGCACGAGCCGGCTCCAGCGGTACGACGTGGTCTGGCGGAGCGGCTTGGGCTCGCGGCGGGGCACCTCGCGCTTGAGCGGGCTCCAGAAGAACCCGACCACGAACACGACGACGCCGAACGCGAGCGCGCCGAGCGCCAGCGGGGTGAGCTTCAGGCCCAGGCCCAGCAGCGCGAGCGCGACCAGTCCCGCCGTGATCAGGCCGCGCCAACGGGTCCGGTCCACCCGGTCCCCCGCGAACCCGAGCAGCGCCGGCAGCAGGGTGAGCGAGGCCACCATCGTCACCGCGACGACCGTGGCCGCGCCGATGCCCAGACCCTGCACGAAGCTCACGCCCATGAGCAGCATGCCGAGCAGCGAGATCACGACGGTCAGGCCGGCGAACGTGACGGCTCGGCCCGACGTGTCGATGGCGATCGCGACCGACTCCTCGACCGTGTGGCCCAGGTGGAGCTGCTCGCGGTAGCGGGTGACGATGAACAGCGCGTAGTCGATGCCCACGCCGAGGCCGATCATCACGCCGAGCGTGGTGGCGAAGTCGGGCATCGTGACGAAGTTGGACATGATCGCCAGCAGGATCGAGCCGACGCCGATGCCGCCGAGGGCGACGCCGATCGGCAGGCCCATGGCCAGCACCGAGCCGAAGGCCACGATCAGGATCACGATCGCGAAGGCCAGGCCGAGCAGCTCCGACTCGGGCGGATCGAACTCGGAGAACATCTGGCCGCCGTACTCGACGCGGACGCCGTCGATGGTGGGCTCCAGCGCCTGGACCTCCTCGGCGTACTCCTGTGCCGTCTCCTGGTCGAGCTCACCCGGGACCTCGATCGACGCGAAGGCGATCCGGTCCTTCGCGTCGCCCAGCACCGAGATCTGGCGTTCGCCGCCGGGGACGAACGGGCTCTGCACCGTGGTGTCCCGCACCTCGGCCACCCGGTCCAGGAAGTCGCTCAGCTCGACCCTGGTGGCGTCGTCGAAGCCGCTGTCGGACTCGAAGACGATCGTGCCCGACGTGCCGGCACCCTGGCCCGCGAAGTGGTCCTCCAGCAGGTCCATGCCGTGCTTGGACTCGACGTCGGGCAGGTTGAACTCCGACTTGAACGAGCTGCCGAGCACCCCGCTGAGCACACCGCCGAGCACGAACACGAGCAGCCAGATGACGAGGACCACGCCCCGCCGCCGACAGCACCATCCACCGAGTCGTCCGAACACCGCGGCAATCCCTTCAGGTCCGACGCGCGCCGATCCGCGGCGTGCGACACGCACGGACGCGGCCCCACCGGGGTGCCCCTGCCCGAACCTTCCGAGTCTGGTCCGGTTCTCGGCCGGCCCCCACCTCCGGGGGACGTGACTTCTGTCGCCCGAACGGCGGGCCTCCCCGCTCCCTACCGCTCGGGCGCGCCCTCCCCGCTCCCTGCCGCTCGGGCGGTGGTCAGGCGCTGTCCGACCCGCTCTCGGCCGCTCCACCGCGGCGCGTCAGGCTTCGAGCACCACCGGGACGATCATCGGCCGGCGCCGGGTGCGGTCCGACACGAAGCTGCCGGCCGCCTTGCGCACCAGCTTCTCGAGGCGGCTCAGCTCGGCGCCCTCCGCCAGTCCGCCCTCGACGGCGGTGCGGACCCGCTCCGCCAGCTCGGCCAGCAGATCCCCGGCCTCGGCCTCGTACACCCAGCCCCGCGTGGTGATCTGCGGGCCGGCGACGATCGTGCGCCGCTGGCGGTCCACGCAGACGATCGCCGACACGACGCCCTCGTCGGCCAGGATCCGCCGGTCCGACAGCACGCCCGTGCCGACGTCGCCGACGGTGCCGTGCACGTACACGTACTCCGCCGGCACCCGGCCCACCTCGCGCAGCCCGTCGTCGTCGAGCACGAGCCGATCGCCGTCCTCGGCCACGATGATGCGGTCGTGCGGCGTGCCCATGACCTCGGCGAGCCGGGCGTGGGCCACCAGGTGGTGGTACTCGCCGTGGACCGGGACGAACCAGTCGGGCTTGAGGATCGACTGGTAGAGCTTGAGCTCCTCGGCCTTGGCGTGCCCGGTGGCGTGCACGTCGGACACGCCGGAGTGGATCACCTCCACGCCCTGGCGGAACAGGTTGTCGATCACCTTGGTGACCGCGTGCTCGTTGCCCGGGATGGGGTGGCTCGACAGGATCACGGTGTCGTCGGGGTGGAGCTTGAGCCAGCGGTTCTCCTGGCCGGCCAGCAGCGTCAGCGCCGACATGGGTTCGCCCTGCGATCCCGTGCACAGCACGAGGACCTTGCCGGGCTCGTGGCGCTCCACGTCCTCGATGTCGATCAGCGACGAGTCGGGGATGCGCAGCAGGCCCATCTCGCGCGCCATCGAGATGTTGCGCCGCATGGACCGACCGAGCGGGGCGATCACGCGGCCCGAGTCGACCGCCGCGTCGGCGAGCTGCTGGATGCGGTGGATGTGGCTGGCGAAGCAGGCCACGATCAGGCGCCGGCCCCGCTGCTCGTACATGAGCTGGTGCAGGACACGGCCGACCTCCGTCTCGGACCGGGAGAAGCCACGCTGGTCCGCATTGGTCGAGTCGGCCAGCAGCAGCCGGATGCCCTCCCCGTCGGCCAGGGCACCGAGTCGGGACAGGTTGGTGAGGCGGCCGTCGACCGGCGTGAGGTCGATCTTGAAGTCGCCGCTGTGGACGATCGTGCCCTGCGGCGTGTGGAAGGCGGTGGCGACCGCCTGCGGCACCGAGTGCGTGGTGGGGATGAACTCGACCTCGAACGGGCCGATCTCCCACACGTCGCCGTCGGCGGCCACGCAGAGGTCGGTGCGACCCAGGAGGCCCGACTCCTCGATGCGGCTCCGGGCCAGGCCCAGCGTGAGCTCGGTCCCGAAGATCGGGAAGCTCGCCTCTCGGAGCAGGTACGAGAGGCCGCCGACGTGGTCCTCGTGGCCGTGCGTGGCGATGCAGCCGACGATGTCGTCCGAGCGCTCGAGCAGCCAGGTGAAGTCGGGCAGGACCAGGTCGACGCCGAGCATGTCGCTGTCGGGGAACATGAGGCCGCAGTCGATGAGGAGGATCTGTCCCTCCAGCTCGAGGGCGGCGCAGTTGCGCCCGATCTCGCCGAGGCCGCCGAGGAAGGTGATGTTGACCGGCGCCGCCATCAGGCCAGGCCCTCGAGCACGCGCCGTGCGTGGTCGGCCAGACCGTCGGGCGCTGGGCCCATCGGCGGACGGCACTCGCCGACCTTGAGGCCCAGGACCTTCAGCATCGTCTTGGTGGGGACGGGGTTCACGGCCTCGGGGCTGCTCTCGAAGTCGTAGGACTCGAGCAGGCCGGCGTTGATCCGACGGGCGGCGGTCACGTCGCCCTTCTCGAAGGCGTCGATCATCTCGCCCATCTGGCGACCCACCCAGTGCGATGCCACGGAGATCACGCCGACCGCCCCGACGGCGAACATGGGCAGCGTCAGGGAGTCGTCGCCGCAGTACACCTCGAAGCCGCTCGGTGCTCCGGCCACCAGCCGCGCCGTGGCCGACGGGTCGCCGGCGGCGTCCTTCATGCCGACGATGTTCGGCACCTCGCGTGCGAGTCGGAGGGTCGTGGCGGTGTCGATCCCCCGGCCGGTGCGGACCGGCACGTCGTAGAGGATCACCGGCAGGTGCGTGGCGGCCGCGACGGCGCGGAAGTGCGCCTCGAGCCCTGCCTGGGACGGCCGGTTGTAGTACGGCGTGACCGACAGGATGGCGTCGACGCCGAGCTCGCTCGCCCGCTTGGTCTGCTCGACCGCCGAGGCGGTGGAGTTGGAGCCGGCGCCTGCGATCACCGGCACGGACACCGCGCCGCGGACCGTTCGGAACAGCACCAGCTCCTCGGACTCGGTGAGCGTGGGGCTCTCGCCGGTCGTGCCGCACAGCACGAGGCCGTCCGAGCCGTTCTCGACCAGCCAGCTGGCCAGCTCGACCGCGGCGTCGAGATCGAGCTCGCCCCGCTCGTCGAAGGGGGTGACCATGGCGGTGATGACCCGTCCGAAGGTCGCGGTCATGGGGTGTCTCCGTTCGTGGTGGGTCCGTCGGAGGACCCGATCGTGGTGGGGGTGTAGGCCGGGACGGGTTCGTGCTCCCGTGCGTGGCCGAGGACGGTGAGCAGGTGCTCGTGCAGCTCGAACCACACGCCGTGGTACGACGCACCGGTGGCACGTGCCAGCCACTCGGTCCGCCCGGCGACGATGTGGTCGTGGGCCTCCTGCAGGCGGGGGCCGTAGGACCCGAACCGGTCGAGCGCCCCGGCCAGCGTCGCGGTCACGGCGACGGCACGGGGGTGCAGCTGCTCCAGGCGGGCCAGGACCGCCGCGTCCCGTGCGGGATCGGCGTGGTCGTTGGGGACGTGCTCGCCGTCCACCACCACGACCTGCCAGTCGGTGCACACCGAGAGCAGCTCTGCGTTGAGCGGCAGGAAGTCCAGATAGGCGTCGGTGACGGCATCCCGGGCACCGGCGCGCTCCATCTCGGCCACGAGCAGCTCCTGGCCCCGCTGCCGGCCCGCCGCGGTCAACGTCCAGCCGACGATGCGCCCGTCGCGCCGCTGGACCCACCGCTGGGACTCGAAGTGCGCGAGCGCCGGGGCCACCACGTCCTCGGGCAGGCCCGCCACCTGCGCCAGCACGTCGTTGGGGGCGAACGCCCGCAACCGCAGCTGGAGCAGCAGCGTCGCCGCCAGGTCGTCCGACATCGGGCTCAGGTTACTGGAGCCCACCGACGCCTCCCGGACCGGTTAGGGGCCGACCCCCGACCGATCTCGGACCGGTGGAGAGGCTGGAGGGCCTGCATGTGACCCTGTCGCGCCGATCCCTTACCATCGCCCGAGGACCTGTGGGGGACGCACGGTGACGACCACTCATCCAGACGATCCGGCGCCGCGCGCGTCCGAGGCGCCCGCGGCGCAGGAGACGGCTCCCGCGCGCTGGCTCGGGGCAGCGGCGGCCGGGGTGCTGCTGGCGGCGGTCGGCGCCGTGGTGGCGTGGGCCGTCCGCACGAACGGCGAGTTCTCGTACCCGCTCGACGACCCCTACATCCACCTGCGCCTCGCCCAGAACCTGTTCGACACCGGCGCGCTCGGCATCAACCCCGGCGAGTTCGCTTCCGCGGCCTCGTCCATGTCCTGGCCGGCGATCATGGCGCCGCTCACGGGGCTCTTCGACACCGCGATCGGCATCCCGCTGGTGCTGGCCACGATCGCCAGCGTCGTCACGCTCGTGCTGATCGACCCGTGGGCCCGCCGCCGGGAGGTGCGCCTCTCGCTGCGGATCGCGCTGCTGTTCGGCATGGTCGTGATCGTGCCGGTGGTGCTGGTGTCGCTCACCGGCATGGAGCACGCGCTGCAGGTGGGCCTGTCGATCCTGCTCGTCAGCCTCTGCATCGACACGGTCGGCGACGACGCGGAGCGCACGAGCCGGCCCTGGGTGATCGGACTCGTGGCCCTGGCGCTCGCCGCCACCCGGCTCGAGATCATCTTCGTGGCGCCACCGCTGTTCGTGCTGCTCGCCATGCACCGGCGCTGGCGGTCGGTCGTCGGCCTCTGCGTCGGCGCCGCCCTGCCCCTGATCGCGATCGTGGCGATCGACCTGGGGCAGGGCTGGCCGCCGCTGCCCGCGTCGATCTCGGCCAAGAGCCTGGCGGTCAACGACGGGATCGCCCGCTTCCTGCCCAACCCCGACTACATCAGCATCGCGATCGGGCGCCGCCCGCGGTTCCTGGCCGTGGTCGTCGTGCTCGGACTGATGGTGTGGCTCGGCCACCGTCTGGGCCCGCTGCTCGACCGACGTGCGCTCCGCTGGGGTTTGGTCGCCCTGTCGATCACGGCGCTGCACGTGTGCTTCTCGCAGACCGGCTGGCTATACCGCTACGAGGCGTACATGATCGCCCTCTGCCTGTGCGCCTCGGCCCTGCTGGGCGAGTCGATCCTCCGCCACCGGGAGGAACTGCAGCTGGGCGTCGGGCTGCGCCGGGCCGTCCTGGCGGCGCTCGTCGTGTTCATCGGCCTGGCGGTCTTCGACGGCGTGCGGGTCAACCTCGTCGGCCTCACCGGCATCCGTGAGATCCACCAGCAGCAGATCCAGATGGCCCGCTTCGCGGCTGCCAACTGCCCGGGCTGCCGCGTGGTCCTCAACGACATCGGCGCCGTCGCGCTGTACGGCGACGGCACGATCACCGACGCGGTCGGGCTCGCCAACCGAGCCGTGATCGAGGCGAAGCTCGACGGCGACTACGACGCCGCCACCATCGACCGGATCGCCCGGGACGAGGGTGCCACCTGGGCGATGATCTACCCCGGCTGGCAGGACGGGATCCAGGAGGTCCCCGAGTCCTGGACGCTGGTGGGCACGTGGAGCTGGCCGCACAACGAGGTCGTCGGCGGCAAGGACGTCGCCTTCTACGCCATCGACCCGGCGTACGTCGACGAGCTGCGTGAGCAGTTCGACGCCTGGCCGTCACCGCAGGGCGCGCGCTCGATCCCCGCGGCCTGAGCGGGACCGGCCACGCCGATCCCGCTCACGCACGTCGTGGACGTGCCGCTCCCCGCCGCTCAGGCGGGCTCCCCGCTCCCCGCCGCTCAGGCGGGCTCCCCGCTCCCCGCCGCTCAGGCGGTGCGCTGGTCGGCGTCGGTGAGGGCGAACGACTCGTACTCCTCGCCGGTGTCCACCCAGTCCTCGAACTGGATGACGCCGATCTCCTCGAAGCGGCGGCGCAGCCAGGCGTCGTTGCGGTCGAGCAGGCCGAGCTTCTTGCAGTTCGGCACGATCTTCGAGAACAGCATCATCTGGAACATCTGCCGGGTCGGCGTCCGCATGACGAGCTCGATCGCCTCCTTGACCGGCACGTCCATCCGCTCCCAGACCTCCTGCTGCAGGAAGCGGTCACGCATGCGCACGGCGGCCTCGAAGGCGAACTGCTGGCGCTCGAAGATCTCGGCGTCGGACAGGCCCTGGTAGTACTCCTGCAGCGACAGCACTCCGAAGGCCACGTGGCGGGCCTCGTCGCTCATCACGTAGCGGAGCAGCTGCTTGAGCAGGGGCTCGGTCGACATCTGGTGCATGAAGCCGAACGCCGCGAGCGCCAGGCCCTCCACCATCACCTGCATGCCCAGGTAGGTCATGTCCCACCGGCTGTCGGTGACGATGTCGTCGAGCAGCATCTTGAGGTGGGCGTTCACCGGGTAGTGGCCGCTCAGCTTGGTGTCGAGGTACTTGGCGAAGACCTCCACATGGCGGGCCTCGTCCATGACCTGCGTGGACGCGTAGTACTTGGCGTCGATCCACGGGACGGTCTCGACGATCTTGGCGGTGCAGATGAGCGCACCCTGCTCACCGTGCATGAACTGGCTGAGCGTCCAGTTCTGGCTCTCGATCCCGAGCCGCATCCACTGGTCCTCGGTCCAGTGCTCGAACGGCGTGCCGGCGACGTCGAAGTCGGCCAGGCCCAGGCCCTGGGCGCCGTTCTGCTCGGCGTTGGCGATGACGATCGACTCCTGGTCCACCTCGGTGTCCCACGGGAGGTCGGTCTCGCCGTTCCACATGGAGACCTTGGCCTTCTCGTAGAGCTTGTCCAGCGCCGGCCGGGCGCCCTTCTCGTAGTCCCACGTGAAGATCGCCTCGGAGTTCTGGCGGACCGCCGAGATCACCTCGTCACGGTCGGTGTTGGTCACGGCCAGGATCGCCTCCAGGTCGTCGACGTCGGCCCGGCCGATCAGCTCCTCGTTGGTGCTCATGTGGGTGCTCCTGTGCTCGTTGCGAATGGGGGTTCGGCGCCGCGTGGACGCTGGTCACGCCGCCCGACCGAGGCCGGGCAGCAGGTAGGTGGCGACCAGGCGACGTGCGGTCGCCTCGTCACCGGGATCGATCTCGTCGGACGGGGTCAGCAGGTACGACACGACGATGCGGGCGGCCCACATGGCCACGTGGCTGGCCCGCTCGGGCGGCAGGAACCGCAGCAGGGAGGGCCCGAAGGCGGCGCCGGCGAGCAGGAACAGCGAGTCGAGGCGGTCGAAGGCCAGGAAGGACTCGACGGTCTCCCACTCGTGCTCGCGGACGTAGCCGAGCGCCCGGTGGTCGCGCAGTCGGTTGACGGCCACGCTGATCGCCCGAGCCACGCACGACTCGAGGTCGTCGAGCGAATCGAGCTCCTCGCGCAGGTCGGCGACCAGGCGGGTGACCTCGGTGGCGAGCGCGACGTGGAGGATGGCGTTCTTGCCGCCGGGGAACAGGCGGTAGACGGTGGCGCGTGAGATGCCGGCGGTCCGGGCGACGTCCTCGACGGTGGTCTTGGCCAGCCCCCAGCGGCCGATGCACTCGAACAGGGCCGCGACGACCCGCTCCTCGGAGCTGCCGGGCACGACGGCCGTGGCCAGCTCGATGATGCGGGCCCGCTGGGCCGCGACGACGTCCCGACCGGCCGCACCTGTGGTGCTGCGTGCCCCGGGCCCCCCGGCCACCGACGTCATGGGTGGAACACTAAGACCGGATCTGTCTCATCGCTACTCGCCGCCCGCGTGACATGCGTCGCACCGGTCTCAGGCGGGCGGGGCGACGACGATGCCGCCCAGGAACTCCGTGCGGACCAGGTGCCGGGTCTGCTCCCGGTCGGTCAGGTCCCAGCCGGCGGGGCTGCCCATGTACGACAGGATCATGCGGGTGAGGTAGTCCGAGGCCTCCCGGACGTCGACGCCCGGCCGCAGGCGGCCCGCCTCGCCCTCGGCCTCCAGCAGCTCCGCCAGGTAGTCGCGGATGACCTGGTGGACGATCGTCTCGCTCGGCTGCAGGGCGCTGACCAGCTCGTCCATCTCGGGTTCGAGCAGGTTCGCCATGATCGTGCTGCGGCGGATCAGCTTGGCGCCGATCACCAGCCCCGCGACCAGGCGTTCCTCCATGGTCGGCAGGTCGTTCACGGCCAGCGCCAGACGGCGCCAGAAGCGACCGACCTCCCACGTGGCGGTCTCCGACACGAGCTGGCTGCGGCCGCCCGGGAAGTGGCGGTACAGGGTGGTCCGGGACAGGTCGGCCTCGGCGGCCACCGCCTCCATGGACACGTTGCGCACGCCGTCGCGCTCCACGCAGCGGATGGCCGCGGCCATGATGCGCTCCCGGACGTCGGCCTGGCCCCCTCCCCCGGCGGCCGGTTCCTCAGGCACGGTCGGCGACGTCACCTGCACCGGCCGGGCTGGGCGCCGGTGCCTCGGGGTCGTCGGGCGTCTGGTCCCCCCGGGCCCGGTTGCGGGCCACGCGGCGCAGGACGAGCGGGTACCCGACGATCGCGATCGTGGCGAAGATCCACCACTGGATCATGTACGAGAAGTTCGTCTCGGGCGTGGGCACCTCGATCTTCACCGGCTCGGGCAGCCCGTTCGCCGCCGCGGGCTGGGGCGGCGTCTGGCCGTCGAGGACCACGTAGACGGGCTCGAACGCGGCGTCGACCTGCTGGTCCAGGCGCGGGACGTCCACCCGGGCCAGGGTGCGCAGCGTGCCGGACTCGGGATCGGTGCCGCCGAAGGTGCCCTGCTGCTGGCTCCGCTGGACCAGCCCGGTGACCGTCACCTCGCCAGCCGGCGGTTCCGAGCCCGGGAACGGCGGCGCCGGCGGATCCACGTCGAGCGGCACCCAGCCCCGCACCACGGCGACGGCGGTGCCGTCGTCCTGCACCAAGGGGGTCAGCACCCACGCGCCGGGGGCGCCGCCCTGGCTCCGGTTGCGGACGAGGACCTCGTGCGCGGCGTCGTAGGTCCCCGTCACCTCGACGCGACGGAACTCCACCGACTCGGGGACCGCCGCGGGCGATGTGGAGTCGGTGACGCCCGCGTCGGTCAGGACGTCGTCGAGCGGCACCGGGTTGCTGGCCGCCTGCTGCTCGAGCGCGTCGGACTTGTCCCGCTCGTCGATCCAGCGCTGTCGCTGCCAGAAGCCGAGTCCGATCATCGCCACGACGGCGAGCGCGACCAGCACGTGGCTCACGATCCACGCCGGTCGGCGCAGGAAGTCGTACATCGCTCCGGACGTTAGGACCGGCCTGGGCCATCGACCATTCCGGGCGACCGGCCTTCCAGACCGTTCCGAGCCCGGAGGGCGCCACCCGGCCCGAGCATGCGCCGGGTCCGGCGGCGGAGGGCCCCCGGCCTCAGAGGCGGAGGGCGGCGACGACCCCTGCGTGGTCCGACGGCCAGGTGCCGCCCTCGGTCACGTGCCCCACCCGCTCGATCCCCTCGACCTCGGGCAGGCGCCACTCGGGGGTGGGCCCCGCGAGCAGCAGGTCGATCCGGCACGACGGCTCGCGCGTGGCGAGGACGTGCGGGTTGGCGCGGTCCCAGGTCCAGCCCGGATCGGTCCCGTCGGAGTAACGCCAGAGGTCCATCAGCACCACCCCGTCCGCCGCGGGCGCCGTCTTGTGGCCGCAGAGGAGCCGGACCTCGTCGGAGTCCGGTTCTGCGTTCATGTCGCCGGCCACGAGCGGCGTCTCGTCGGGGCGGTGGCGCGCCGCGAGCGACGTGGCGATCGCCCGGACCTGCTCCACTCTGCAGGCGGAGTCGAGCGGCGACGACGTGAGCTGCGTGGACACGACGCGCAGTGCGCCGTCGGGAGCGTCGATCCGGGCCTGCAGCGCCGTGCGGACGTCGCGGGCGTCCGGCGCCCGGGGCAGCTCGTCGAGGTGGACGTCGCTCGCCGGCCACCGGGACAGGATCACGTTCTCCACCGTGATCGGCGAACCGACGCGGTCGCTCCACCACACCGAGCCGACCGGCGCCGAGCGCACCACTGCCAACCCGGCCGCCCGTGCGAGCACGTCCGCCGCGTCGACTCCGCCGCCGCAGCGGACCTCCTGGAGGCACACCACGTCGGGCGCGGCTCGGGCCACCACCGCGCGGGCCGCGTCGAGCCGGTCGAGCCAGGCCGGCCCGACGGACCACAGGTTCCACGTCATCCAACGCACGCGCGGATCAGACCCTCGCGTGGCGGTCCGGACGGGCGATCAGGACTCGTCCGCGGTCGGCAGCGTGTGGTGGGCGAACTTGTCGCGCAGGTCCTTCTTGGAGAACTTGCCGACGCTGGTCTTGGGCACCTCGTCGATGAACACGACGTCGTCGGGGAGCCACCACTTGGCGACGCGACCGTCGAGGAACTCGACGACCTCCTCCTTGGTCAGCTCCTCGCCCGGCTTGACGACCACGCAGGCCAGCGGGCGCTCGGCCCACTTCGGGTGCGGCAGTCCGATGACGGCGGCCTCGGCGACCTTGGGATGCGCCATGATCTCGTTCTCGAGCTCCACCGAGCTGATCCACTCGCCGCCCGACTTCACCACGTCCTTCGTGCGGTCGACGATGCGCACGTAGCCCTCGGGCGTGATCACGGCCACGTCCCCGGTCTTGAGCCAGCCGTCCTCGGTGAACGACTCGGGCGACCGGGGGTCGTCGTAGTACCCGGCGGCGATCCACGGGCCCGCCGCCTGGAGCTCGCCCCGGCTCACCCCGTCCCCCGGGAGGACCTCACCGGTGGCCTGGTCGGCGATCCTCAGGTCCCCGCCGAGGAGCGCCCGCCCCTGTGACGACCGCACGTCCGCGAGCTCCTCCTCGGGCAGTCCGGACAGCGACGAGGTGATGGTGGCCACCGACGCGACCGGGCTGGTCTCGGTCATGCCCCACGCCTGCAGGATCGGCAGGCCGATCTGGGCGCGGTAGGCCTCGGACAGCGCCCTGGGCACGGCGGAGCCGCCGCACGGGATGGCCCGCAGCGACGACGTGTCCCGGCCCGCCAGCTCGGGGAGCACGCCCATCCAGATGGTGGGCACGCCGGCGGCGAGCGTGACCGACTCGGACTCGATCATCTCGGCGAGCTTGGCAGGGACCATGTTCGGGCCCGGCATGACGAGCTTGGCGCCCGACGCCACCCCGGCGTGGGCCAGGCCCCACGCGTTGGCGTGGAACATGGGCACCACCGGGAGCACCACGTCGGACTCCCGGACGCCGACCGAGTCCGCCAGCATCACGCCCATCGTGTGCAGGAACGTGGAGCGGTGCGTGTACACGACGCCCTTGGGGTTGCCCGTCGTGCCCGACGTGTAGCACATGGACGCGGCGCGCCACTCGTCGTCGACGGTGAACTCGGCGGGCGTGGCCTCGGCGATCAGCGACTCGTAGTCGAGCAGCTCCCAGCCCTCGGGATCGGGTCCCTGGCCCCCGTCCTCCATGACCACCAGGTGGCGCACGGTCTCGAACGTGGGCAGCAGCGGACCGAGCAGCCCGAGCAACGACCGGTCGACGAAGATCACCTCGTCCTCGGCGTGGTTGACGATGTAGGTGACCTGCTCGGGGAAGAGCCGGATGTTGAGCGTGTGCAGCACGCGGCCCGAGCACGGCGCGCCGAAGTACAGCTCGAGGTGCCGGGCGGTGTTCCAGGCGAACGTGGCCACCCGGCCATCGGCCGAGATGCCGAGGGCCTCGAGCGCACCGGCGAGCCGGCGGGTCCGGGCGGCCCACTCCGCGTACGTGGTGCGCTCCATGCCGTCCGCCGTTGCGGTCACCACCTCCTTGGTCGGCGCCAGGCGCTCGGCGCGCTCGAAGATGTGGTTCAGCGTCAGCGGACGGTCCTGCATGGTGCCCTGCACGGTTCCCCCTTGGTGTCGGGCCGGCCGATCGTCCGGCGCTGTCGGATGGGTCGGTCCCTTCCCGGGAGCCGCCACCTGTAGGGTCGAGCGTAGGCCGACCGCAGCGAGCACGACGGGCCGGACCCGACGTCGAGCACGGGCGGGCCTCCGGCGCGCCGGACCGGTGTGCACGCCCCCAGAGCCCGCCATGTCCGACGCCGCCCCCGCACTTCCCCCCGACCACCAGACGCACCCCAGGTGGCTCCTGCCCACGCTCACCGCGAGCATCGTGGCGCTGGTCATCGCCTCGAACCTGGGGAACATGGTGTGGGCGAGCTGGGTCGAGGACCGGCCGCTCGGGCTGCTCGCGCTCAACTCGTCCAACAAGTACCTGCTGGTCACGTCGGTCAGCCTGGAGTTCGTGCCCATGCTGGTCGTCGCCACCGTGCGGCTGCTGGCGCCCGACCCCATCTTCTTCGCCATGGGGTGGCTGTACGGCGACCGGGCACTGCACTGGGCCCGGCGCACGTTCCCCGGCGCGGGCCAGCTCCTCGACTACGCCGACGGCGACCCGCGCCTGGTGCACAAGGTCCTCAACGTGCTGGTCGTCGTGGCACCCAACAACCTGGTGTGCCTCGTCGCCGGCGTGGTCCGGTACCCGATCAAGCGGTTCGTCGTCCTGAACGTGGTGGGCACGATCGGCCGCGTCCTGCTCATGCGCTGGATCGGTCTGCTCTTCGAGGACCAGATCGAGGACGTGCTCGACATCGTCGACCGCTACCAGACCTGGTTGCTGTGGGGCTCGATCGCCGCGGTGGTCGCCCTGGTGGTCTGGCAGGTCCTGGCGGACCGCGGCCTGGTCGGCGGCATCGACGAGCTCGAGGACGAGCTCGGCGACGACTGAGCTCCGAGCTCAGGCGCCGAGGTCGAGCAGCGCGTCCAGCCCGATCGTCAGGCCGGGCCGCTCCCCCACCCGCTTCACCGCCAGCAGCACCCCGGGCATGAAGCTCGTGCGATCGATGGAGTCGTGGCGCAGCGACAGGGTCTGGCCCGCCGCACCGAGCAGCACCTCCTGGTGCGCCACCAGGCCCCGCATGCGGACGGAGTGGATGTGGATGTCACCCGGCCCCACGCCGCCCCGGGCCCCCTCGAGCACCTCGGAGGCCGTCGGGTCGGGCGTCCACTCCTTGGACGCCTCCGCCATCCGCTGCGCGGTGTGCATGGCGGTCCCCGACGGGGCGTCGACCTTCTGGTCGTGGTGCAGCTCGATGATCTCGGCGGAGTCGAAGTACGGCGCGGCGATGGCGGCGAAGTGCATCATGAGCACCGCGCCGATCGCGAAGTTGGGGGCGATCACGCAGTTCGACGTCACGAACCGCGACCGGAAGAGATCCAGGTCGTCGTCGGTGAAGCCCGTGGTGCCGACCACGGCGTGCACGGCGTGGT
>JAEZAI010000013.1 GCA_023427825.1 Actinomycetes bacterium | reverse complement strand
GCGGGCGAGGGCGGAGGCGGGGCCGCGGCTGACCGGGCGGCCGCCGCCCAGGTGCTGCAGGGTGCGGGCGAGCTCAAGGTCGTCGTGGGTCGGGCCAACCTCGCCGAGTCGCCCGCCGCGGCGCTCGACGCCGCCGCCGCGGTGCTGGACGCCTCGCCCACCGCCCGCTTCCTGCCGGTCGTGCGCCGGGGCAACACCCGGGGCGCGGTGCTGGCCGGGCTGACCCCCGGGCGCCTGCCCGGTGGCGTCTCGATCGACGACGGACGCGACGCCTGGGCGCAGGTGTGGCCCACGGTCCCGTCCCAGGCGGGCCTCGACGCCGACGGCATCCTGGCCGCCGCGGCCGAGGGCAAGGTCGACGTCCTGATCCTGCTGGGTGCCGATCCGGTGGAGGACTTCCGGGACCGGTCGCTCGCCCGCCGGGCGCTCGCGGCCACCCGCACGGTGATCGTGCTCGACCGCTTCCTCACCGAGTCGGCCGGCCTCGCCCAGATCGTGCTCCCGGTGGCGGGCTTCGCCGAGTGCGACGGCACCACCACCAACATGGAGGGCCGGGTCACCACGCTCAACGCCAAGGTCAACGCACCCGGCACGGCCCGCACCGACTGGATGATCGCCGCGGACCTGGCCGAGCGGCGGGGGGCCGAGGCCCTGGCCGACGACGGCCCGGTCGAGCTCTGGTCGGAGCTCTCGTCCAACGTCCCGGCGCTGCAGGACATCACGCTCGCGGCGCTCGACGAGCCCGCCAACGTGGACGGCATCGTGGTCGACCTGGACGCGGGCTCGTTCGTCGCCCCGGCCGTCCCGGCGGTGCCCAACCCCAACGCCTACTCGTCCCGCCTGGTCGTGGACCGCGTGCTCTACGACGGCGGCGAGTCGCTGTCGCACATGCCGTCGTCGGTGCCGCTGGTGCGCGACGGTGCCGTCGTGCTCGGGACAGCTGACGCCGCGGCGCTCGACGTCCAGGCCGGTACCCGCCTGACCGTGAGCTCGCAGCACGGCTCGGTCACCGGTCCGCTCGTCGTGTCCGACCGGGTCCCGAAGGGCTCGGTCGTCATCCACCACGCGCTGTCGGTCGATCCGTCGCCGCTGGTCTCGGCCGACGACGTGGTGTGCGACGTCCGGGTGGAGGTGGCCTGATGGACCCGCTGCTCTCCGGCGACATCGGCCTGAGCGCCGTCCTGATCGTGCTGCTCAAGGTCGTCGTGGCCTTCGCCGTGCTGCTGGTGGGCGTCATGGCCATGGTGTGGTTCGAGCGCAAGCTCGTCGCCGACATGCAGAACCGGATCGGCCCCAACCGCGCCGGACCGTTCGGCATCCTCCAGACGCTCGCCGACGGCCTCAAGCTGATGTTCAAGGAGGACCTCGAGCCCGAGCGCTCCGATCCCTTCGTCTTCAAGCTCGCGCCGTTCCTCGCGCTGATCCCGGCCTTCCTCGTGTTCGCGGTGATCCCGGTCGCCGGCAACTTCTCCGACGGCCAGGACGGCGTGGTCACGCTGCTCGGGCACGAGACGTTCATGCAGGTCGCGGACCCGCAGATGGGCATCCTGTTCGTGCTCGCGATGAGCTCGGTCGCGGTGTACGGCGTGATGCTCGCCGGTTGGTCCTCCGGCTCCAAGTACCCGCTGCTCGGTTCGGTCAGGGCCTCGGCCCAGATGGTCTCCTACGAGGCGGCCCTCGGCCTGTCCGTCGCCGCGGTGCTGCTGATCAGCGGCACGCTCTCCACCAACGGCATCGTCGCCGAGCAGTCCGGCTGGCAGTGGAACCTCTGGATGACGGCGATCGTGCCGTTCATCGTGTTCACGATCGCGGCCACGGCCGAGCTCAACCGCCCGCCGTTCGACCTGGTCGAGGCCGAGCAGGAGCTCGTCGGCGGCTTCCACACCGAGTACTCGTCGTTCCGGTTCGCGCTCTTCTACCTGGCGGAGTTCCTGAACACGGTCACGATGTCCGCCGTCATCGTCACGCTGTTCCTGGGCGGCCCGTCGGGCCCGATCCCGAGCGGCGCGCCGGGCTGGGTGGCCGACTACGTGCTGCCGCTCGTCTACTTCTTCGCCAAGCTGCTGATCTTCCTGTTCATGTTCGTGTGGTTCCGGGCCACGCTGCCCCGGTTCCGCTACGACCAGCTGATGGACCTGGGCTGGAAGTTCCTGATCCCCCTCGCGCTCGGCTGGTTCCTGCTGCTCACCTCGGTGCTGGTGGCGGACGACGTGGGGTGGAACCCGGTCCTCACCGGTGGCGTCACGGCCCTGATCCTGGTCGTCGGCGGGCTGATGCTGCGGGCGGCGATCAGGGCGTCGGCCGCCCGGCACCAGCTCAGCGACTCGCTCGCCGCGGACGACGGCGTGCCCGCCGGGGGAGGGGCCTGACATGGGGTACCTCGACGGCTTCAAGGTCACGTTCAAGAAGTGGGCCGGCACGCGCACCGACTCCGGCAAGCGCGTCACCATGCAGTACCCCGAGGAGGTCCGGCCGAAGCCGGAGCGCTTCCACGGGCGACACGTCCTCAATCGCTACGAGGACGGCATGGAGAAGTGCATCGGCTGCGAGCTGTGCGCCGGTGT
Organism: Actinomycetes bacterium; assembly: GCA_023427825.1. Lineage (GTDB taxonomy): Bacteria > Actinomycetota > Acidimicrobiia > Acidimicrobiales > Microtrichaceae > Dermatobacter. The sequence continues at coordinate 4,564 of JAEZAI010000013.1, read as the reverse complement.
GTGCCCGGCCCGGTGCATCTACGTCCGCGGCAAGGACAACGACCCGCAGGACCCGACCTCGCCCGGCGAGCGCTTCGGCTTCGTCTACGAGATCAACTACCTGCGCTGCATCCACTGCGACCTGTGCGTGGAGGCGTGCCCGACCGAGGCGATCACCGAGACCAAGCTCTTCGAGTTCGCGTTCACCAACCGGGACGACGCGATCTACACCAAGGACGAGCTGCTGGTGGACGACGAGGGCCGGCCCCAGCGGCTGCCGTGGGAGCACTGGGACGGCGGCTTCGACGCCGCGCAGGACACCTCGGGTTGGATGCGCGCCACCGCGCCGTCCGGCGACGCCCGCTTCGAGGGCATCGTCGCCTGGGCCGGCGAGCTGGGCTACGGCGTCCGGGCCCCCGAGGGCGGCCAGCCGCTCGAGGCAGCGTCGTCGCAGGACAGGGAACGGCGCGCCGCGGGCGGCCACGACGACGCAGGCCACGACGATGCAGGCGCGCACGGGGGTCACCACTGATGCGCGTCGAGATGTTCACGTTCCTGATCGCCGGCGCCATCGTGCTCGGCGGTGCCCTGGGCGTGGTGCTGTTCCGCAACCCGGTCCACAACGCGCTCAGCCTGGTGGCCACGCTGTTCGGCGTCGCCGTCCTCTTCATCGCCCAGGAGGCCTACTTCCTGGCCGCCATCCAGGTGATCGTCTACGCCGGCGCCATCGTCGTGCTGTTCCTGTTCGTGATCATGCTGCTGGGCGTCGACCGCTCGGAGGTGGTCGAACGCGATCCGCTGCCAGGCCAGCGGATCGTCGGCGTGATCGCCGGCCTGGCCATCCTCGGCCTCAGCATCGTGATCCTGCTCGCCGGAGGCGACGGCGCGACGGGTGAGCGGTCGGCGACCGCGCCGCTGGCGGACCGGTCCACCGACATCGAGCGCCTGGGCCGGGTGCTGTTCACCGACTACGTGTTCGCCTTCGAGGTCACCGCCGTGCTGCTGACCGTCGCCGTGGTCGGCGCGGTCGTGCTGTCCCGCCGGCCCAAGGGCGACCCGATCGACGTCGACGACTTCCCCGACGGACCGGCCGTCGAGCACCTGTCGCTCTTCCCCGATCCCGACGACGACCAGGGTGAGGACGGCGAGGTGCCGATCGGCAGCGACGACGGTCCGCTCGGCGACCCCGACGAGCCCGAGGCGGAGGGTGCCGACGATCCGGCGACCGCCGACGCGGAGGTGGCGGGCTGATGCTCCGACTGACCGAGTCCTGGTACCTCGTGCTCGCCGCGATCCTCTTCGCGATCGGCGCCACGGGTCTGATGATCCGGCGGAACCCGCTGGTGATGTTCATGTGCGTCGAGCTCATGCTCAACGCCGTCAACCTGAGCTTCGTGGCCTTCGCCCGGTCCCTCGACGACGTGGGCGGCCAGGCCGTCGTGTTCTTCGTGCTCGTCGTCGCGGCGGCCGAGGTCGTGGTGGGTCTGGGGATCATCGTGGCGATCATGCGGCGCCGTCAGGGTGCGACCGCGGACGACATCTCGTTGATGAGGGGCTGAGCGGTGGACCTGGTGTGGCTCATCCCGGCGCTGCCGGTCGCGGGGTTCGTCCTGCTGCTCGCGTTCGGCAAGAAGCTCGGGGACCCGCTCGCGGGCATCCTCGGCACGGTCGCGATCGCCGGCTCGTTCCTGGTCTCGATCATCGTGGCGCTGGACCTCATGTCCCAGCCCGAGGAGGAGCGGCAGTTCGTCCAGACCCTCTGGGTGTGGATGCCGGCCGGCTCGTTCCAGGTCGACTTCGGGTTCCTGCTCGACCCGCTCTCGATCACGATGTGCCTGTTCATCACGGGCATCGGCGCGCTGATCCACCTGTACTCGATCGGCTACATGAAGGGCGACCCCGCCTACCCCAGGTTCTTCACGTACCTGAACCTGTTCGTGGCCTCGATGCTCCTGCTGGTGCTCGGCCAGAACCTGCTGATCACGTTCCTCGGCTGGGAGGGCGTGGGCGCCTGCTCCTACCTGCTGATCTCCTTCTGGTTCACGGACAAGGCCAACGCCTCGGCGGGCAAGAAGGCGTTCGTCACCAACCGGATCGGGGACTTCGGCTTCATGCTCGGCACCGTCCTGGTGTGGGTGACGGTCGGGTCGATCGACTACGTCGAGATCGGCCGCACCGCCGGCGCGATCGTCGGCGTCACCGCCACCGCGGTCGCACTGCTGTTCTTCCTGGCCGCGACCGGCAAGTCGGCGCAGCTGCCGCTGTTCGTCTGGCTCCCCGACGCCATGGCCGGCCCCACCCCGGTGTCCGCGCTCATCCACGCGGCGACCATGGTGACCTCCGGCGTCTTCCTGCTGAGCCGCCTCAGCCCGATCATGGAGAACGCCGGCTGGGCGAACGACGTGATCGCCTGGGTCGGTGCGGCCACCGCGTTGATCGCGGCCGGCGCTGCGCTGGCGCAGAACGACATCAAGAAGGTGCTGGCGTACTCGACGGTGTCGCAGCTCGGCTTCATGTTCGTGGCGATCGGTTCGCAGAACTACACCGGTGCGCTGTTCCACATGATCACGCACGCCTTCTTCAAGGCGCTGCTGTTCCTCGGCGCCGGTTCGGTCATCCTGGCGATGGCCCACGAGCAGGACATGCGCCGCTACGGCAACCTGCGCAAGTACATCCCGATCACGTTCGTCACGTTCATGGTCGGGTGGCTCGCGATCAGCGGCATCCCGCCCTTCGCCGGCTTCTGGTCCAAGGACGAGATCCTGGCCGGTGCCTTCAACGTCGACGGCTACGGCCCGGCGCTGTGGGCGGTCATGTTGTTCTGCGCCGTGCTCACGGCCTTCTACATGACCCGCCTCGTCATCCTCACGTTCTTCGGCGGGAGCGAGAAGTGGCGCCTGGCGAACACCGAGGCCGACGCCGAGCCCGAGATCCCCGCGGACGACGAGGGTGCGGTCTCCGCCTCGCATGCCGTCGCATCGCACGACGACCACGACGCGCACGACCACCACGAGCTGACGCCGGACCACACGCCGCACGAGTCGCCGATCACCATGACGCTGCCGCTCATGGTGCTCGCCGGGCTGGCGCTGCTGGGCGGCCTGCTCAACCTGCCGTTCTCGCACAACCTCGAGTACCTGAAGAACTGGATCGAGCCGGTGATCTCGGGCGAGCACGAGCTGCCCGACGCCAACGTCCTGTTCGTGCTCGCTGCGCTGGCGATCATCGGCGCCGTGCTCGGCATCCTCTTCGCCTACCGGGTGTACCAGCAGCACAAGGTCGACCCGGCCAAGCTCGAGCAGCCGATCTTCGCCCACGCCTGGTACATCGATGAGACGTACGCCAAGGTCGTCGGCGGTCCGGGCGAGGCGGCCTTCCAGGGCGTGGCCGACTTCGACGCCGACGTCGTCGACGGCGCGGTCAGGGGCATCGCCGTCGGGACCGAGAAGGCGTCCCGGGGCATCAAGCCCCTCCAGTCGGGCCTGGTCCGCACCTACGCGACCGGCGTGGCCATCGGCACGGCCCTCCTGGCGGCCTTCGTGATCATGCGGATGAGCTTCTGATGTCCCGCGCTGCCGACAAGACGGAGTTGAGCTTCTGATGGGCGCCGTGCTGGCCAGCGAGGCCGCCTCCTCGTCGTTCCCGCTGCTCGCGGTGATGATCCTGCTGCCGTTCGCCGGCGCGGCCCTGATCGGCCTCGTTCCGCGCAACCGCGAGGAGTTCTTCCGCCCGGTCGCGCTGCTCACGAGCGCCGCGACCGGCGCGCTGTCGATCTACCTGATGACGCAGTTCGACCGGGACGCCGCCGGGTTCCAGTTCACGATCGACCACGCCTGGATCTCGGACCTGGGCGTGCGGCTGCACTTCGGCGTCGACGGCATCAGCCTCTTCCTGCTGGTGCTGACCGGCGTGATCTTCCCGATCGCCATCCTGGGCGCCAAGCCCCACGGCGACGAGAAGGCGTACTACGCGTGGATGCTCGTGCTCATGGCCGGCTCCATGGGCGTGTTCTGCGCCCTCGACCTGCTGGTCTTCTTCATCTTCTTCGAGGTCGTGCTCGTCCCGATGTACTTCCTCATCGGGCTGTGGGGCTACGGGGAGCGCGTCTACGCCGCCACCAAGTTCTTCCTGTACACGATGTTCGGCTCGGCCTTCATGCTCGTCGGCATGATCGCCCTCGCGGTGCTGCACCAGCGCGAGACCGGCGGTGCGCTCACGTTCGACCTCGTCACGCTCGCCACGGACCAGGCGGTGTCGACCACGGCCGCCCGGTGGATCTTCGTGGCGTTCGCGATCGCCTTCGCGGTGAAGGTGCCTCTCGTGCCGCTCCACACCTGGCTGCCCGACGCCCACACCCAGGCGCCCACGGCGGGTTCGGTGATCCTCGCCGCGGTCATGCTGAAGCTCGGCACCTATGGCTACCTGCGCTTCGGCCTGTACCTGCTGCCGGAGGCGGCTGCCTGGGCCGCGCCGGTGATGCTCACCCTCGGGGTGATCGGCATCACCTACGGCGCCATCGCCGCGACGATGCAGAAGGACCTCAAGCGCCTGGTCGCGTACTCGTCGATCGCGCACCTGGGCTTCA
>JAEZAI010000007.1 GCA_023427825.1 Actinomycetes bacterium | reverse complement strand
TGCAGAACAGGACGTTGCCGGACTGGATGTAGGTCCGGACGTCGGAGTAGCCGGCGGACTCGAACGTGTCGACCAGGGCCTTCATCGACACCGGGTTCTTGCCGCCCACGTTGATGCCGCGCAGGAGCGCGACGTAGCGCTGGTTCGCCATCGGGGAAACGTACCCATCGCGTCACGGACCGAGCCGGACTCAGATCCCCAGGTGCGCCGCCTCGAGCGCGGCCACGGCCGTCTCGGAACCGGTGATGGTCACGTTCGCGGCGGCCCGGCGGCCGAGCAGGTAGAGGACGATCTCGCCGGCCCGGCCCTCGACGGTCACGACGTCGTCGCCCGACCCGGCGCGGATCGGCTCGTGGTCGGAGGCGTGCAGCTCCACGCGCACGCCCTTGATGTTGCGGGTCATCATCCAGTGCGTCCTTCGGAGGTTCCCCCAGAGCCGCGCCTCGAGCTCGCCGACCTCCGACTCGGGTCGGGGAGCGTCGTCACCGCTGCCGCGGCGGACGTCCTCGTGGTGGACGAACATCTCCTGCACGTTGGCCAGCCCGTCGAGCGGCTTCCACCAGAGCGGTGGACCGGAGCGGACCTTCCGCAGCAGGACGTCGAACGGCGTGCGCTCCTTGGTCCGGGAGATCGCCTGGTCGTGCAGCCGTTCGGCCGGTGGGAGGACGATGCCGACGCCCGCGATCGGGTCGTGCTCGCGCACGTACAGGTGCGCGGCCATGTCGTAGGTCGTCCATCCCTCGCAGAGGGTCGGCGCCGCCGGGCCGAGCTCCTCCATGAGGTCGCACAGGCCCCGACGCTCGGACGTCTGCAGCGGCGTGCTCATGGGCGGAGCCAACGACGCGGGCCCGGACGCGCACCGGGGTGCGCACTCGCAGCCGAGCGCGCACCCCGGGTCGGGGCGAAACGGGCCGCCGCGTCAGCTGACGCTGCCCACGGGCGTGACCGTGAGGATCGCGTCGAAGATGTCGAAGTCGCCGAGCGAGATGGTGTCGTGGCAGTGCAGCTCGACCATGTCGCCGATCGTCGCCGTGATGTAGCCGGTGCTCGACAGGTTCGCCTGCGGGACGATGTGCTCGATGGCCGGCATGACGGTCGTCGCCTCGGAGCCGTTGACCAGGACCGTGCACCTCGCGATCGTCGTGAGGAGGGCTCCGGCATTGATGCTGAAGTCCACCCTGTAGTTGCCGGTCGCGGGCAGGACGATCGGCGGCGTGATGGTGCTCCCCGCACCGGAGGGGATGAAGATCGGGAACGGCAGCCGCACCACCTGGATGTCGACGGCGCTGCCGGGCGCTCCCTGAGGGCCGGGAATGCCCTGGGGGCCCTGGGGGCCCTGCGGTCCCTGCGGGCCGATCGGCCCGGTGGCGCCGGTCGGACCGGTGGCGCCGGTCGGACCAGCAGGACCGGCAGGCCCCGCGGGACCAGCAGGACCGGCCGGACCGGCCGTGCCCGAGCCGCCGAGGTCGTCCACGACCTGCCAGGTGTTGCCGACGCACTCGTAGAGCTGGTCGAACTGGCCCGTCAGCGGCACCGAGAAGCCCGACATGCACGGACCTCCGGGGCGGGCGGTCCCCACGCCGATCGGACCGGCGGCGGACGCCAGTGCCGGGGCGCCGGCGACCAGGGCGAGGATCAGGACGACGCCGAGCGCCTTCGATCGGCCGCCGCGGAGGCGACGGCGAACGGATTCGGGGGTGACGGGACTCGCAGCCATGCAACCGAGGCTAAGGACACCTCGACCGGTTTCCTCCCTCTCGACCGACCACAGCGGATCAGCAGTCACCCTGCCGCATCTCGTGCCGTCCTGCGACGGGACGCGCTCGGTGCGGACTCGGCGCAGTCGTGGCGGTTCGCAGCGATCGTCAGACGCGGGTGCCGCGGAGCAACCGGCCGTAGCCGGGCTCGACGCCGAAGCCGGGGGCCCGGCCCCGCTCGTCCCACGCCACGCGCCCGTTGACCAGCACCGTGCGAACGGCGCCGTCGCCGCGGTTCACCAGGCGCCGGACCGACTCGATCCCCGGCATCGACGCCTCCACCACCTCGTCCACGCGATCGTCCAGCGCCTCCGGATCGATCACCACGACGTCCGCGCGCCGTCCGACCTCCAGGCGGCCCGCGTCGATGCCCAGGTAGTCGGCGAGCTCACCGGTCACCCGGTGGACGGCACGCCCGAGCGAGAGGACCGGGCGGCCGGCGTCGCGGCGACGCCGCACCAGACGCAGGAGGTGGAGGGGGAAGTTGTAGAAGGCCATGTTCCGCAGGTGGGCGCCGGCGTCGCTGAAGCCGATCTGGGCCTGCGGATGCTCGACGATCCAGGCGACTGCGTCCTCGTTCGTGTTGCCGACCGTGGTGGTCCAGCGCAGCGCGTTCCCGTGCTCGGCGGCCAGGTCCAGGAACGTGTCGACCGGGTCGCTGCCCCGCCGGGCGGCGACCTCTGCGAACGTCAGCCCGACCACCGAGTCGTCGGGACAGCCGACGATCCGGGCCTCGCGGAGGTCTCGGTGGTACGCACGACCCTTCAGCTTGTCGGTCCACTGGCGGCGGAACCGCTCGCGGTAGGTCGGGTCGCGCAGCAGGTCGGACCGGGCGGCCTGCTCGGCCAGGTGCAGCGCCTCGGTGCCCGCGCCGATCTCCTCGATCACCGGGTTCTCCAGGCCGTCGGTCCACAGCCGGAACGCCTGTGGCAGCGCCTGCAGCCGGACGTCGGCCTTGAGCACGCGACGGGCCAGCGCGTACGCGCTCGCGAACACCTTGTAGGTGCCCGGCGCCGCCTTGACGTCCATCAGCGAGATGATCGTGGTGCGCAGCGGCTTGCGACCGACGCCGCTGGCGATGCCGGCGAACAGGACGAGGTTCCATCGACCCGAGATGTCGGGCACGCCCTCGAACACGGCGT
>JAEZAI010000586.1 GCA_023427825.1 Actinomycetes bacterium | reverse complement strand
GTCATGCACGGAGGTGGCATTCGACACCTCTGTGCCTGACAGAGCGCCGGCGGGCGGGGTGCCGGGTTCAGCCGACGTCGGCGGACTGCGCGGCGATCGCGGTGAGGTCGATGACGGACCCGGTCGGCGCGGCCAGGTCCAGCCGGTCCTCGACCTCGGCCCACAGGCGGCGGTAGGCCACGGCCGCCAGGTTGAGCGGCGACGCCATCACGGCGGGGATCTGCTCCATCCCCATGCGCTCGACCGAGGACGACACGGGCACGGCGCTCAGCGCGAAGCGGGGATCCGTGCGCACCTGGGCGACCACCTGGCGGTGGAGCACCTTGCGCTCGTCGATCATCGACAGGAACGCGAGCAGCGGCAGGTGGGGCCGGTGGGCGTCGACGAACTCCTGGAGCTGGTCCAGGCTGCGGACCGACAGCGGCGCCGGCACGACGGGGGCGAGCACCAGGTCGGTGGCGGCCACGACGGACTCGGTCACGACGCCCAGGCCGGGCGCGCAGTCGAGGATCACCACGTCGTAGGAGCGGTCGAGCGGCCGCAGCAGCTTGCGGATGACCCGGTCGGGCCAGCGGCGGGACGACAGCACGGTGTCGACGACGCGGAACGACGGGTCCGCGGGCAGCAGGTCGAGCCGGACGTGGTCGGTGGTGCGGATGAACGTGTCGAGGCCGCGCTTGCCCCCGAGCAGGCGGACGGCCCCGCCTTTGACCTTGGCCCGGGCCCGGTAGCAGTGGGTCGCGGCACCCTGCGGATCCAGGTCCCAGAGCAGCGTCCGGTAGCCCGCGGCCGACGAGAGCATGGCCAGGTTGACCGCCGCTGCGGTCTTGCCGACTCCACCCTTCGCTCCCGCGACGGCGACGACCCTCATCCAACGCTCCCTGCTCGCTCCGGACTGCTGTCCACCTTCCGACGTCCCGCCGGGGCGGTCGGACGAACGGCGGCCGGAGCACGTGCTCCCCAGCGGCCCCCATTCAACCCGACCCGGACCCGCCGTGCCGCGCTTCCCCATCGCCGACGGTCGCTGCCGCGGACGGGATCACGGCGCGCCCGGCCGGCCGGACCATAGGCTCGCCGGCGTGTCGCAGCTGACGGACCACCTCGTTCGGATCCCGCTCTTCGCTGGTTGCTCCGCCAAGGACCTCGAACGCCTGGCCCGTGCCACCGACGAGGTCACCCTCGACGCCGGCACCACGCTCACGCGCCAGGGCGACATCGGCCGGGAGGCCTTCGTGCTGCTCGACGGCGAGGCCGAGGTGCAGCGCGACGGCGCCACGGTGGCGAGGGTCGGCGCGGGCAGCGTGATCGGGGAGCTGGCCCTGCTGGACGGCGGTCCCCGCTCGGCCACGGTGGTCGCGACCACCCCGGTCGACGTTCTGGTGCTCACCCGTCCGGCGTTCAACGCGGTGCTCGACGAGATCCCCACGCTGGCGCAGCGGCTGCTCGTGACGCTGGCACAGCGGTTGCGGGTCGCCGAGGACCTGACGCACCTCAACTGAACGGCGCTCGCTCCGCGCGGCGCCCCCGCCCTGACGACCCGTCAGGACTTCACGACGAGAGGGGCCCGCCGACTAGGTTCCTGGGCGTCTATGAGCGCCACCGACACCTCCAACGACGCCGCCCACGGATCCGACGACGCCGCTCCGGTGCCGGGTCCCAAGCGCCTGCAGCCGCACCAGATCTCGATCCTCATCGGCATCGCGATCGCGTTGATCACCGTCGGCTCGGGCATCGCCGCGTCGACGCTGCAGTTCCACGACGACGCAGAGGTCCAGCGCGAGGTGTTCGGGGGCATCCCCGGCGCGCTGAAGTTCGCGTTCTACGTGGTCATCCCGATCATGTTCGTGTTCGGCGCCGTCATGTTCGCCAACCGCGTCCGCAACTGGGAGCGGGGCGGTCCGGACCGCCGATCGATCACGCCGAAGAACGCCAAGAAGCGTCTGGAGCGCCTGCGCGCCGGCCTCTACATGCAGACCCTGCTGCGCGACCCCGCCGCCGGGATCATGCACTCGATGATCTACTTCGGCTTCCTGGTGCTGCTCGCGGTCACCTCGATCCTGGAGATCAACCACCAGCTGCCCGAGTCGCTCAAGTTCTTGAACGGCAAGGTCTACGAGGGCTTCTCGTTCATCGGTGACCTCGGCGGCGCGGTGTTCCTGATCGGTGTGACGTGGGCGATCGTCCGCCGGTACATCCAGCGCCCGTACCGCATCCGCATCAAGTCCAAGCCGGAGCACGCGGTCATCCTCGGCATCCTGTTCGCCATCGGCGTCACCGGCTTCCTGGCCGAGGGCTTCCGCATCGCCGAGACCGACTTCCCCAGCTTCGAGAAGTGGAGCTTCATCGGCTACCCGCTCGGGCTGGCGCTCCAGAACGTGCCGAACCTCGACACCTGGCACCAGGTCGCCTGGACGGTCCACGTGCTCACGTTCGTGGCGTTCCTGGTGATCCTGCCGGTGACCATGCTGCGGCACATCTTCACGTCGCCGCTGAACATGTACCTGTCCGAGAAGGACCGCCCCAAGGGCGCCATGAAGGCCATGCCGAACCTCATGGAGACCGAGCTCGAGAGCTTCGGCGCCTACAAGGTCGAGGACTTCACCTGGAAGCAGCTGCTCGACACCGACGCCTGCACCATGTGCGGCCGCTGCACCTCCGTCTGCCCGGCGCACGCCACGGGCAAGCCACTCGACCCGCGCGAGATCGTGCTGAAGACCGGCGAGGTCATGGCCGCCACCGGCAGCCCGGTCGTGTCGCCCCCGATCGGCGTCGACAAGGACATCAAGGTCGACGCCGACGTGCTGTTCGAGCGCATCACGGCCGAAGAGGTCTGGTCCTGCACGTCCTGCAAGGCGTGCGACGAGAACTGCCCGGTCAACATCGAGATCCTGGACAAGATCCTCGACATGCGTCGCTACCTGACGCTGATGGAGTCCGACTTCCCCACCGAGCTGGGCAACGCCTTCCGGGCCATGGAGAACTCCGGCAACCCGTGGGGCATGAGCCAGGGCGAGCGCGCCGACTGGGCCAAGGACCTGGACGGCATCGAGATCATCGACGGCAGCGACCCGCTGACCGCCGAGTACCTCTACTGGGTCGGCTGCGCCGGATCCTTCGACGACAAGAACAAGAAGGTCACCCAGGCCATGGCCAAGCTGCTGCAGCGGGCCGAGGTCAGCTTCGCCATCCTCGGCCCGTCCGAGAACTGCACCGGCGACCCCGCCCGCCGCTCGGGCAACGAGTACATCTTCCAGATGCTCGCCATGCAGAACATCGAGACGCTCGACGGCATGGGCGTGCGCAAGATCATCACGCAGTGCCCGCACTGCTTCAACACGCTGAAGAACGAGTACCCGCAGCTCGGCGGCCACTACGAGGTGGTGCACCACAGCCAGTTCCTGGAGGAGCTGATCGACACGGGTCGCCTGGACCTGTCGGGCGCCAAGCTCGAGGAGCGGGTCGTGTACCACGACTCCTGCTACCTGGGTCGCCACAACGACGTGTACCTGGCGCCGCGGAACGTGATCGGTCGCCTGGCGGGCATCGAGATCGTCGAGGCCAACCGATCCGGCACCAAGGGCATGTGCTGCGGCGCCGGCGGCGCCCGCATGTGGATGGAGGAGCACATCGGCAAGCAGGTGAACGTGGAGCGCTCGCAGGAGCTGATCGCCACGGGCGCCACCCGCATCGCCACCGCGTGCCCCTTCTGCTACGTGATGATCGACGACGGCGTGAAGGCGCAGGGCGTCGAGGACGACGAGCTCAAGGTCGGCGACCTGGCCATGCACGTGCTCGAGGCGATCGAGAACGCAGAGCCGTTGGCTCAGCCGCCGATCCAGGAGGCCGTCGAGGCCGCAGAGGGCTGACGCCCTCAGGAACGGCGAGACGGGTCCGGTCGTGACGCTCGGACCCGTCCTCGTCGTCGCCGACCGCGACGATCCCGCGGCCGGACTGGTCGCCGAGGTGCTGGGCGCGTCCGGCTCGCCGGTCGAGGTGACGGACTCGCCGGTCGACGCCGCGCTCGCCGTGCAGCAGGACGGCGCACCGACGCTCGTTGTGACCGCGTCGGGGACGTCGCTCGTCGCCGACCTGCGCGCCTCGGCGTCGCGACGTCAGCGTGACGCGGCGATCGTCGTGGTGGTCGACTCGCCCGAGGACGCGGACGCAGCGCTCGCCGCCGGCGCCGACTCGGTGCTGATCCGCCCGGTCGAGGCGGAACGCCTCGTGGAGGCCGTCGCCCAGCTCGCCTGACGACTCGCCCGGCCCGCTCTGCCCCGTCGCCGTCGCCCGCCGCCGCCGCCGTCGCCCGCCGAACCTGTGCGCGAGACGCCCACCCCGGGCCCCTCCCACACACGAACCTCGCCACCCCACGAACGTGTGCGCGAGACGCCCACCACGGGCACCTCCCGCACACGAACCTCGGCACCCGCCGAACGTGTGCGCGAGACGCCCACCACGGGCACCTCACACACACGAACCTCGCCACCCCAAGAACGTGTGCGGCGCCGACGTCAGCCGGCGGGGTGGAACAGCGCCACCCGCTCGGCGTAGGCGGCGAGGACGTCGGCGACCACCTCTTCGCCGACGTCGCGGATCTCCTCGTCGAGGACCCGGAGGGTCTGCCACCCGGCGGCGGCGGCCTGGCGGTCACGGCGCCGGTCGCGAGCCATGTCGCGCTCCCGGGCGTGCCACGGGCGACCGTCGATCTCGATGATCAGCTTGATGTCGGGCCAGGCCCGATCGACGAAGCCCTCCGGCGGTGCGCCACGTCCGGCGAGCAGCGTCGGCAGCGGGTACTCACGCTCCGCGGGTGGCAGCCCGGTGAGGGCGAGGAGCTCATCGGCGGAGCGCTCGAGCAAGCTCCGGGGCTGTGCGGCGGTCGGGCCACGTTCGTCGAGCAGCGAGGTCAGCGTCCCGATCCCCCGCCGACCGTGACGGTTGACCTGACGGACCACCCGGGCGACCCGACCGAGCGACGTGCGGCGGGTCGTGATCGTGAGGTGGTCGAGCAACCACTCGAACCGCGCCGGGCTGAACACCGACGCCACGTCGACGAGCGCTCGCTCGATCGTGGTCGTCGTGATGCCGTCGACGACGCACAGGTGCGACGGGAACAGGTCCCGCACTCGGTGGACGCGGACCCCGCCCAGGTCGGTGCGGGCCCCCGGTCGGGTCGAGACGACCACGGCGAACGGCACGCGGTCGACGCCGTGGAGGAACAACGACGACTCGTGGCTCGGCACGCCGCGCCCCACGGCCAGGACCGCGGCATGCAGGAGGCTGGGCCGAGGCACCGGGCCGCCGCCCAGCCAGTACACGGAGGGGTGGACCCGCTGGAGCACGCCCGCCTGGCACGCGGTGCGCACCTGCTTGTGCGACACGCCGACCGCCACGGCCTGCTGCGCCGAGAACGTGCCGGCCTGGTCCTTCGAGAGCGCTACCAGTCGGGCGAGCGAGTCGGATCGCATCGCTCGACCCGACCACGAGTGCGACCGGCCGGGCAAACCGGGCCCGGCCCCCGATACCCCCGCCCCCCCCCACCGGTA
>JAEZAI010000491.1 GCA_023427825.1 Actinomycetes bacterium | reverse complement strand
CCCCCCCCCCCCCCCCCCCCCCCCCCCCCCCCCCCCGCTGCGGCGCGTCGCGGCAGGCACTCCGTCGCACTCGCCCACGGACGGGCGGCGCGATCGACGCGTGGGCCCACGGATTCGAGGTCCCCACCGCGATCCGCAAGGTGGTCGGAGAGCACGCGACGCCCGCACGGATCGGGTGCGTCGCCCCGACGAGGAGGACCGAGATGGTGGAAGGACTGCAGGCGACGGCGAGGAGCATGGCCGGATTTCGCCGGTGGCGCGGCGCCCTGGTGGTGCTGGTGGCCATCGGCGCGCTGGCCACGGGCGCGCTGACCGCGTCCGAGACCACCGAGGAGGCCCGGCGCGAGATCGTGGCGCTGCTCAACGAGACGCGCGCCGCCGAGGGGTTGCCGCCGCTGCAGCGGGACGTGATCCTGGAGGTCAAGGCCGACACGTGGGCGCAGCACCTCCGCGACACGTGCGACCTCCGCCACTCGCGCCTGAGCTCGGGTGCCCCCGAAGGGTGGCTGAAGCTCGGAGAGAACGTCGGCGTCGGCAACACGATCCCCGAGCTGCACGACGCGTTCCTGGCCTCCCCCGACCACCGGGCCAACATCCTCGACGAGGTGTACGACACGGTCGGCGTGGCGGCTGTCTACGGCGTGTGCGACGGCTACACCACCCTGTTCGTGGTCACCGAGTTCATGCAGGCCCCGCCGAGCTGAGCGCTCCGGCTCGTGCGGACCATGGTCCGCCGGCCGGACGTTGCTACCGTCCTGTCGTGCCGATCCTGCTCCCCACGGACCTGCCGACCCGTGTGGCGCACGTGGTGAAGGTGCGCGTGGTCCACCCGCTGCTGCACACCGCGGCCAGCGCGGCGGTCGGGCTGGCCCGGGAGGCGCTGCGGTGGGCGTACGTCGGCGCCGACGACCGCCGCCGGCTCGGGTTCGACCACTTCGGCGACGGGACCATGATCCAGCAGCCGCATGCCACGCTGCTCGGGGTGGAGCGGATCTGGATAGGTGCGGACACGCTCGTCGCCTCCGGCGCCACTCTGGCGGCCGTCCCCGAGGCTGATGCGGCGGACGACGGCGAACCGATCATCTCGATCGGGTCCCGGGTCTGGGCCGCACCGGGCCTGTCGATCGTGGCCCATCGTCGGGTCGAGATCGGCGACGACGTGTGGTTCGGACCCGGCGTCTACATCACCGACGCGGGACACGACCCGTCCGATCCGGACATCCCGATCGGTCACCGCATGGAGCCGGCGGAGCCGGTGCGGATCGGCGACGGATCGTGGTTGGGTACCGGCGTCGTGGTGCTCCCCGGCGTGACGATCGGCGACCACGTGACCGTCGGCGCGAATGCGGTCGTGTGCGACGACCTGCCGTCGTACACGGTGGCCGTCGGATCGCCCGCCCGGGTGGTGCGCCACGTCGGCGAGGGCGCGCCGCGCGCGATCCTGTCGACGGCCGAACGGGACCGGTTCGACGAGGCGACCGGCGAGCCGCCCGGCGACGACGGCGAGGCCGATGTGGTCGCACTGCGTCGCGATCGCTGAGCGATCCGCGGGACGGCGGTGATCGAGGTCAGCTTCCGAAGCTCACGACCTGCTGGAACGTCGGACGGTTCTGCCAGCGCATCGACTCGGGGTTGAACACGTACGGGATGAACCGGATGCGCTCGAACGCGGCCAGGCGCGGCCACGGACCTGCCGAGTCAGCGGCGGCGCCCAGGGCATCCCACAGCTCCGCCCGGCAGCGCTCCGCCGATCCGTTGCCGCAGGCCGGCCCCGCACCGTCGACCGCAGCGGTCCCCGGTGCCGGCGCCCGGGCCGATCCGACGCTGGCGGCACGCAGGCCGTCGAGGGCGGCCGAGTACCAGCCGTGACCGTACGCCCCGCCGGTCTGCGAGGGCGCGTTGTCCAGCAGCTTCGGGCGGCGCTCGCCGTGCGACAGGAACGGGCGCATCGGCTCACCGACCGCCACGTGCACGAGCGGGTCCCACAGAGCGTCGAGCACCGCGACCGCGTGGTCGTCGTACCACCCGTCGTCGTTGCGGTCACGACGGTGTGCACCGGCCGCGACCCAGGCGGCCAGCTCGTCGCGGATCTCGTCCAGGCGAGCGGACGGCGCGGGCGCGTCGTCGAGCAGGTCGAGCACCGCGGGCAGCACCCGCTCGCCGCGCACGTCGACGGTGGCGGCGTCCTGCACGGCGCGCACGACGTCGACGGGCGTGGCGTCGTGCAAGGCGGCGGCGCGGCGGTCGAGGAGGTCGACCCGCTGCACGGCCCCGGAGCTCCAGTCGCCGTCGGCCTCGCGCCATCCCGGCGCCACGTGGTTGTTCCAGCTGACCGCGTAGCCCGACGCCGGGTCCACGACCTGTGGCTGGCGACGCCAGTCGAGACGGCCCTTCCACTCCCACTCGCCGGTGCCCCACGACGGCAGGTCGGGGTCGACGCCCGCAGCCCGGATCGGGTACCAGCCGCTGTGGAAGGTGGCGACGTCGTGCGCGTCCGCGTAGACCCAGTTGAAGCTCATCGGCACGTCGGACATCGCTCGGGCGAACTCGTCGGCCGAGCGGACGTGTCCCCGGTTGAGGGCCCAGAAGGCGGGGGCGGCGTGACCGGTCCGGAACCGGCTGAAGCGCTCGCGCGAGATGGCGACCGGCCGGCCGCCGACCGTCGTTCGGCCGACGACCGGTCCGTGGACGGTGCGCCACG
>JAEZAI010000426.1 GCA_023427825.1 Actinomycetes bacterium | reverse complement strand
TCTAGGTCCTCGACCTGGCGGCCGCCACGCCAGCGTCCCGGGTCGGCGGTTCCTGTGCTGTCGGCCGGTGAACGGCTGGCCGGTGCCTGGACATGCAGAGCTGCACATGCAACCCTGCACGTGGGTGATGGGGAGCTGGGGTGGCTGGGAGGGCGAAGGGTGGCGGTCATGACGGAGCGGAACGATCGACGCCTCGCGGCGACGCGGGCCCGCCTGCTGGACGCGGTCATCGACTCGCTCGCCGATCGTGGGTACGCAGCGACATCGACGACGGAAGTCGCCCGCCGGTCGGGGCTGACGCGCGGAGCTCAGCTCCACCACTTCGGCACCAAGGACCGGATGATGGTCGCCGCGGTCGGCCGCCTCAGCGAGCGCACGAACGCAGAGGAGGTGGCGAGGGCGCTCGACGGTGTGCCGACCGAGGACCGCATCCGGGTCGCGCTCGAGGTGCTGTCCGGCCTGGTGTCGGGCGTCGAACCGCAGGCGTACGCCGAGCTCTGGGTGGCCTCGCGCGACGTGCCGTCGCTCGCGGTGGCACTTCGCGCGAACGACGAGGTGGCGCGTGCCGCCGTTCGAGACCTGTTCGGCGCGGAGATCCTCGGCCGTGCGGGCCCGAGGTTCGACGAACTGCTCGATGTCGTGCTCTACGCGTTGCGTGGCATGGCGCTGGATGCTCATGACGCGTCGGACGACGACCTCCGACTCCGCAAGGAGCTGGTCGTCGGCATGGCGCCCCTACTGGAAGAGGCACTGGAACGGTGAGGACGACGTCGAAGGCGGGATTCGTGGCGGTGTGCCTGGCCGCGCTCCTGGGCGCGACCGTGTTGCCGGCGTGTGCGCCGCCGCCGGAGGATCCACCGCCTCGGTCGGCGGGCAGCACGCCGACGAGCGTGGCGACCATGCTGCTCGAGAAGGCCGGGGGCGTCGCGGCGTCCAAGGGCGTCGGGTTCGTCATCTCGGCCATGGGTCTCAACTCCCTGTTCCCCGACGGCGACGGCCAGCAGCTCGACGAGATCAAGCGGCAGCTCGACGCGATCTCGACCAAGCTCGACGAGGTCAGTCGGTCGCTCGCCTCGCTGACGGGCCAGTTCGCTCAGGCCGAGCTGACTGCGCAGCTCACCGCGCTCCGTGACGAGAGCCGCGACGTCACCGTCCTGTACAAGGAGCAGTTCATGCCGATGCTCGCAGCGGCGGCGGCACACGAGGAGGCGAAGGAGAGCGGGGACCAGCAGCGCATCGACGATGCGTTCGCCCAGCTGATCCGTCGTCGCAACCAGTTCTACGTTGCCTACGACCGGCTCGGCGCCAGCTCGCTCGCCGGCAAGATCAGCGACCGTCTCGTGCCCGGCGAGGCCACCTCCGCCCTGTCGTCCAAGGGACTCGTGATGCTGACGCGACAGGGCAGCCGCTACTACACGGCGGCCGACTCGGCGCAGATCAGAGTGCTCTACGAGAACTTCGCGGAGTACGAGGCGCTCGCCGCCTGGATGCGGATGGAGCGCTGGATCCCGTCCGATCCGCCGCCGCCCGGAGACACAAAGGAGGGCTACCTCCCCAACTTCGAGAACGCTCGGAAGGAGTACCTCGACCAGACGCGCGAGGAGCACGCGGGTCTGCCGCCCGTGATCCCCGAGGACGTCGTGATCGATGCGGGGCCGGGGCAACGGTCGATGAACGGCGCCACCATGTGGCTGCCGGTCGCGGAGGCGGCTCGGTACCGGCCCGACGACCGTGGTCCAGGGACGGTGCCGGTCCTGCTCGACGAGCTGAACGCCGACCCCACGCGGAGCTACGGCGACTGGCAGATCCCGGCGAACGCCGATCTCACCGCGCTGCTGAGCGGATTCACGCCGGCTGCGGGCACCACACCCGGCACCTATCTCGCCGCGCTCAACCCGTCGAGCGACGAGTGGCAGCAGATCGCCGACGACACGCCCTGGCCGTACGTGTGGTCGCGCAACACCGTCAGCTTCCAGGTGCGCTGCTACTACGACGCTCCGGCGCCCGGCCCGCCGCGGACCTACACCGAGCGGCTCCAGAACGCCGTCGGGACCTCGACCCCCACGGCCGTGTGGGGCGGCCGACCGGCGCTCCCGACGCGCCTCACCACCAGGACCTCCGATCGGAGGGGTCCCAACTGCGACACCCTCCTGAGCGCCATCTACGACGGACCGACCGCGCTGGGCGGGGTCCTCGCGGCGCGCACCGTCGTGACGCGCGGCGCCATGGACTACATGGCGCAGGGCACCGGGCCCTACGTGCGTGCGAAGGCCGACCTCCGCCTCGCCGACCTGTCGGACCTGTACCTCGCCGAGCTCGACATCAACGGCGCGGACCTGCGCGGCGCGAACCTCGCCGGCACCGATCTGGGCGGAGCGAACCTGACCGGCGCCGACCTGCGGGGCGCGAGCTTCGACGGGACCGACCTGTCCGGCGCCAAGCTGGCGGGCGCCCAGCTGCGCGGCGTCACGTCCGCCCGCATCGAGGGCGTGCCCGCATCCCTCCCGGCCGGCTGGTCGGTGATCGGTGGTCACCTCGTCGGTCCGGGCGCGGACCTCTCGGGTGCGGACCTGCGTGGCCGAGATCTCCGGGGCGCCGACCTGACGGGGGTCCGGTCGGGCGGGCTCGACTGCACGGACTGCCTGCTGCCCAGCGGCTGGCGATGGAGCGGGAAGCCGTCCGGCTACCTGATCCACCGGACGGCTGATCTCCGCAGCGCGGTGCTCTCGGGCCTCGACCTGAGCGGCGTGGACCTGGCCGGCGCCGACCTCACCGGGACCGACTTCACCGACGCCACGCTGACGAACCTGATCCTGACGAACGCGACCATCGCTGGCGCGCGCTTCGGGACCGACGACGACAACAAGCTGGCGGGCATCGTGTCCCGCGGGCTGGTCGGACAGCCGGCGCAGCTGCCGGCGTCAGGCCGCTTCCGCATCGTCGAGGGCTACTTCATCGGCCCGAGCGCGAACCTTCGCGGCGCGCACTTCTCGTCGACCGCCCAGCTCGGCGTCGCGCTGAGCGGCACCGACTTCACCGGCGCGAACCTCGCCGGGTTGAACCTCGCCGGCGCGTTCCTGAACAACGCGAACCTGACCGGCGCGGTGCTCACCGGGACGAACCTCAACGCCGCGAACCTGTCGGCCGCCACGCTGACGGGCGTGACCTCGGGCGGGATCGTGGGCACCCCGGTGCTCCCGCCGGGCTGGAAGCTGATCAAGGGCTACCTGGTCGGGCGCGGTGTCGACCTGCACTCGCTCGACCTGTCCGGCGCGGATCTCAGCGGGGTGAACCTGACCGGCGCCGTGCTCACGGGGACCAACCTCACGAACGCCACGCTCACGAACGTGACGCTGACCGGGGCCAACGTCACCGGCGCGCGGTTCGGGACGGACAACGACAACAAGCTGTCCGGCATCGTGTCGGGCGGGCTGGTCGGGGTGCCCGCGCAGCTGCCGGCGACCGGTCGGTTCCGCGTCGTCGAGGGCTACCTCGTCGGGCCGAACGTGAACCTCACCGGGGCGGCGTTCACTCCCGCGGCACAGCTCGGCATCTCGCTGAGCGCGACGAACTTCACGAACGCCGACCTGACGGGGCTGAACCTCACGGGTGCGTTCATGAACAACGCCAACCTCACCGGCGCGGTCCTCACCGGGACGAACCTCACGGGCGTGAACCTGTCGGCCGTGACGCTCACCGGGGTGACCTCCGGCGGCATCGTCGGCGTCCCGGCGTTGCCGGCCGGTTGGACGCTCGTCGACGGCGACCTCGTCGGGCCGGGCTGACCGCTCGCTCCAACCCGCAGAGATGACGAAGGCCCCTGCGATCGCAGGGGCCTTCGTCGTTCGATGGCGGAGACGGTGGGATTCGAACCCACGGTGGCCTTGCGACCACAACGGTTTTCGAGACCGTCCCATTCGTCCGCTCTGGCACGTCTCCGGGTGCGACGATAGCGGCGGCCCCAGGGGACCAGCACAACCGGATCCGGTGGCGCCCCGCCGGCGACTCAGCGACGACTCAGCGCCGGGCGGCGAAGAACTCCTGGAGGAGTCCAGCGCAGTCGTCGCGCCGCACGCCCGTCCGCACCGGGAACTCGTGGTTGAGCCGGGGATCCTGGCCCAGGTGGTACAGGGTGCCGAGCGAGCCCGCGTCGGAGCTCTCGGTGCCGATCACGACGCCACCGATGCGGGTGGCCCACAGCGCGCCGGCGCACATGGGGCACGGTTCCAGCGTGACGACCATGACGCAGTCGTCCAGTCGCCAGCGCCCGAGCTCCGCACACGCGTCGCGCAGCGCCAGCACCTCACCGTGCGCGGTGCCGTCGTGGGTCAGCTCGCGTTCGTTGTGGCGTCGGGTGAGGAGGCGCGGCCGCTCGACGCCGTCGACCTGGACCACGACCGCGCCGATCGGGACGTCGCCGTGGAGCGTCGCGGCGCGTGCCTCCTCGAGCGCCACGCCCATCCACGTGTCGTGGTCGGGCGACGGTGCCAGCACGGGGGAGGGCTCGGCCGCGGTCATCGGCGGGACCGTAGCGCCGTCAGCCGTCGGCGGCGTCGGTCCAGAGCAGTGCCGGCCGGCCCTGCGCGGCGTCGGCCGCCGGCGCGATCCGCACGCGGCGGGCGCGCAGCGCGAGCGCGGCGAACCCGGAGCCTGGGCCCTCGGGCCAGATCGCCGCGGGGTCGAAGCCGACGGGCGCGGGCGTGGTCGCGATGGCATCCCACACCTGCTCGAGCTGCTCGTCGGGCACCCATGCCGCCCGGCAGTCGACGGTGAGCACGTCCTGCGCCGGTGACCACCATGTGAGGCTGACCTGGGGCGACGCCCTCAGGTGGCGGCGTCGCAGGGCCGTCGGGCGGGAGGTGACCCAGCCGTGGGGAACGCCGTCGTCCCACCGCAGCACCGGGTGGACGACACGGGTCCGGGCCGCACCGTCCGGCCCCACCGTCGCCATGGTCGCCCACACGACGTCGGCGGCGATCCGGGCGGCGTCGGCGACCACGTCGGCGAGCGGTGCGGCGACCGAGGTGGTGAGGGTCATGCCTCGACCGTAACAGATCCACAACTGAAGTTGTGCAACTACGGTGGTGCGATGGCGCAACGCACGTCCTCTGAGGGTCCCGCGCCGGAGGACCCGGTCCCGCTCCCGCTGGAGCGCGACCCGGCGCTGCTCGTCCAGGTGCTCGCCCGCGGTCTGGCGGCCACGACGATGGACCGGGTCCGTGCCGCGGCCGGACCCGAGGTCCGCGAGTCGGACGGCTACGTGTTCCAGCACCTGCTGCCGGGGCCGCTCACCGTCGGCGAGCTGGCCGAGCGCCTCGGCATCACGCAGCAGGGCGCGTCCAAGGCCGTGCTCGACATGGAGCGGCGCGGGCTGGTGCGCCGGCTCGCCGACCCGTCCGACCGTCGGATCCGGAGGATCGAGCTCACCTCCGTCGCGCTCGACGCCGTCCACGCCGCCCGGTTCGCCCGGCAGGAGTTCGCGACCACGGTCGAGGAGACGCTGGGCGCCCGTCGCGCCGCCACGTTCCGTCGGGCGCTCGTGGAGCTGCTCGCCGTGACCGGCGCCGACGCGACCGTGGAGCGGCGGTCCGTCCCCGCCCCGGACTGAGCGGCTCGCCGATCATCCGTCGAACGATCATCCGTCGAACTTGTACGTGGCGCGCCAGATCGGCGACCCCGGCGTACAAGTTCGACGGGTCGGGCTGCTCCACCGTCGTTCTTGTGCGTGCCTGGCCACATACGTGCCCCAGGCGTACAAGTTCGACGGCGGTCCGTGCCCGGACGCGGCGACTGCGTCCTCAGGTGGCGGCTGTGCCGTTGCGCCTCGCTCCGCTCGGCTGGGCCGCCGGTTCGTGCCCACGCGCGGCGACTGCGTCCTCAGGTGGCGGCCAGGCGATCTGCGG
>JAEZAI010000369.1 GCA_023427825.1 Actinomycetes bacterium | reverse complement strand
CCCCCCCCCCCCCCCCCCCCCCCCCCCGCGCCGGCCCCCCCCCCCCCCCGCCCCGTGCTCGGGGCCGTGTTCACCAGCCCCGCCGCCACCTCGCCCCCGCGGGCCGTCGGGCTGCCGGTGCCGCGGTCGGGGGTGGGTACGCTCTCGTGACGTGACGAGCGGCCCCCCGAACGCCCCTGGCTCGCTGCGGGTCGCGCTGTGCCAGCTCGACCTGCGCGTGGGCGGTCTGAGCAGCAACGTCGAGGCGATGGCCGCGGCGTACGAGCGGGCCGAGCGGGCCGGCTGCGACGTCGCGCTGTTCCCCGAGCTCGCCATCTGCGGCTACCCGCCCGAGGACCTGCTGCTGAAGGCCGGGTTCGTGAGCGACGGCGCCGAGGCCCTGGAGGCGCTCGCAGCCCGGATCACCGGCCACTGCGCCGCGATCGTGGGCTGGGTGGACGGCCACCGGCGCCCGGGGGCCGATCCGCACGACGCCACCGACGGGCCGTGGAACGCCGCCGCCGTGCTGCATGGCGGGGCCGTGGTGGGCAGCTACCGCAAGCAGGCGCTGCCGAACTACGGCGTGTTCGACGAGAAGCGCTACTTCGATCCGGGCGACCAGGACCAGCCGCTGTACCGGATCGCCGGCGTGGTGTGCGCGGTGACCGTCTGCGAGGACGTGTGGGTGGCGGGCGGACCGGCCGTGCGGGCCGCGCACCGGGGTGCCCAGGTGGTGCTCAACGTGAACGCGTCGCCGTTCCAGGCCGGCAAGCAGGGCCTGCGCGAGGCCATGCTCGTCGAGCGCCAGGGCGAGGCCGGCGTACCGATCGTGTACCTGAACCTGGTGGGCGGCCAGGACGAGCTGGTGTTCGACGGCGGCTCGGTCGTCGTCGACGACGGAGAGGTGGTGGCCCGCGCTCCCCGGTTCGTCGAGTCCGAGCTGGTCCTCGACGTCGACGTGGCCCCGCCGTCGGAGCCGGCGGAGGCGCCGCTCGCGGTCGTCGCCGTGAGCGACCCGCCGCCGGCGGGGCTCGTCGCCGCTCGAGCCCGCGCCGAGGCGACCATCGAGTCGTCGGCCACCGGTCCGGAGGAGGTGTGGGACGCGCTGGTGCTCGGCACCCGCGACTACGTGGCCAAGAACCGGTTCACCGACGTCGTGCTGGGCCTGTCCGGCGGCGTCGACTCCGCGCTCGTCGCGACGATCGCCGCCGACGCGATCGGCCCCGAGCACGTGCACGTGGTGCTCATGCCGTCGCGCTACTCGAGCGACCACTCGGTCAGCGACGCCGAGCGCCTGGCGACCAACCTGGGCGTGGACGCCCGCACGATCGCCATCGAGCCGGCCCACGCCGCGCTCACCTCGCTCCTGGCCCCGAGCTTCGGGGAGCTGCCCGAGGACCTCACCGAGGAGAACCTGCAGTCCCGGATCCGCGGCGTGCTGCTCATGGCGCTCTCCAACAAGTTCGGCTGGCTCGTGCTGACCACGGGCAACAAGTCGGAGACGGCCGTCGGCTACTCGACCCTCTACGGCGACTCCGCCGGCGGCCTGGCCGTCATCAAGGACGTGCCCAAGCTGCTGGTGTACGAGCTCTGCCGGTGGCGCAACCACTCGGCGGGCACGGACCTGATCCCGGAGCAGATCCTGACCAAGGCCCCGTCGGCCGAGCTGCGTCCCGACCAGCGCGACGACCAGAGCCTGCCGCCGTACGAGGTGCTCGACCCGCTGATCGAGGCCTACGTCGACGGCGACCGGACCGTCGAGGAGCTGGTCGACGCCGGCCACGACGAGGCCATGGTCCGCCGCATCGCCCGGCTCGTGGACCTCGCCGAGTACAAGCGGCGCCAGTCGCCGCCCGGCATCCGCATCTCGCAGAAGGCGTTCGGCCGGGACCGCCGCCTGCCGATCACGAACGCCGCCGAGGCGCCGCCGGGGGAGGGCTGACGTGCAGGTCCCGACGGCGGAGCCCGGCTACCCGACGAACGGCGTCGTGCAGGCCGACTGGACCGACGACGGCCCGCTCGACCTGATGGGCACGGCCGCGCTGGTCGGCGCCCGCGCCTGGCTGGAGCGCGAGCTGCACGAGGTGGTCGGCGCGTGGGTCGCCGACGCGGCACACCCGGCCGCGGTGGTGGCGTTCGACGGCATCGCCATGCACCACGCGTGGCGCGCCGACGTGCTCGTGGCACGCCTGCCCCAGCTGCGCGAGCTGCCGACCGACCGCGTGGTCGTGGCACCGGGGCCGGCCACCGCCGAGGTGCTCGCCGCCTTGCGCGACCTCGGCGACGACGGCGCCAGGATCGGGGCGTGGACGCTGGTCGGCGGCGCGCTCGAGGCGGCCTACGTGGACCACCTGGCCCGGACCACGCCGGTGGCGGACGCGCCGCTGCAGCGCTGGCTCCCGCGGCTCGTGGACTCCCTGCGGGCGGATCTCGAGGTCGCCACCGTGCGGCGACCCTCGGACGGCGACGCCGCGGTGGCCCGAGTGGGCCGGATCGTGGCCGACGCCGCGTCGTTCACCCGCTGAGCGCGCCGCTCGCACCGGCGTCGCGGAACCGCTGATCGGGTGGCACCCGCGTGCCTCGGTTCCGGCGCGCTCAGGTTTTCGGCCCCGGATTGCCGATGAAGGACTTCCAGCCGGACCGCGCCACCGTCGGACGACGGTGCTCAGAGGAAGCCGAGGTGCAGGTGACGAACCAGCGTGTGGAACGAGACGACGAGGA
Source organism: Actinomycetes bacterium (assembly GCA_023427825.1). Classification (GTDB taxonomy): domain Bacteria; phylum Actinomycetota; class Acidimicrobiia; order Acidimicrobiales; family Microtrichaceae; genus Dermatobacter. Next base: position 1,284 of record JAEZAI010000369.1, on the reverse strand, counting down.
CCTGGTTCGCCGGTACCTGTCGGAGATCGGCCGCTACGAGCTGCTCACCAAGGACGACGAGGCCTGGCTGGCCCGGACGATGGAGGAGGGGGAGGCGGCCCGCAAGGAGCTCGACTCCGGTGCCCGCCTCACGGCCGCCCGCCGGCGCGAGCTGCGACGGACCGCGCGCGCCGGCGAGCAGGCCGCGGAGCAGTTCGTGCAGGCGAACCTCCGGTTGGTGGTGTCGATCGCGAAGAAGTACCAGAGCTCCGGCGTGCCGCTGCTCGACCTCGTCCAGGAGGGCAACCTCGGGTTGATCCACGCCGTCGAGAAGTTCGACTGGCGGAAGGGCTTCAAGTTCTCGACGTACGCCACGTGGTGGATCCGCCAGGCCATCACCCGCGGCATCGCCAACACCGGGCGGACGATCCGGATCCCGGTCCATGCCGGCGACACCATGTCCAGGGTGCAGCGCACCCGCTCCCGCATGGAGCTGGAGATGGGGCGCCTGCCCTCGACCGCCGAGCTCGCCGAGGAGGTGGACCTGCCCGAGGACAAGGTGATCGAGACCCTGCTCTACGCGGCGGAGCCGCTGTCCCTGTCCGAGCCGCTCCGCGAGGACGCCGACGCGGTCCTCGGCGACCTGGTCCCCGACGACGGCGTGCCCACGGACAAGGCCGCCACCGACGGCATGGTCCCGGCGCTGCTCGACGACCTGCTGTCCTCGCTCGACGAGCGCGAGCGCGAGGTGCTCCGGCTCCGCTACGGCCTGGACCGCGGCGAGCCGCGCACCCTCGAGGAGGTGGGCGAGCGGTTCGAGCTCACCCGCGAGCGGATCCGCCAGATCGAGGTGCGGGCCATGTCGAAGCTGCGCCACCCCTCGAACGAGGCCGGCGCGCGGGACCTGCTGCTCGTCTGAGCTGGCGACCACGCAGGCGTCGGTCTCCGTCGTGATCCGACGGATCGCGGCGCACGCGCGGCCCGAGGTGACCGGGGAGCGGTCCCCGGTGCGCGAACGCGCAACGGGCGCGTAGCGTCCTGGTCAGCGGCCGACCGGTTGGGCGGCCCGGCACTACCCCTCCTCGATCGGTGCGCCCGTGCGCCGCCGTCCGGAGGTCGGTCGTGCTCCTCACCCTGTGGTCGGTCAAGGGCGGCTCCGGCACGTCCACGGTGGCGGCCGGGCTGGCCACCTCCCTGTCCGGTGCCCGGCGGCCGTCGCAGGCCGGCGCGCTGCGGGTGGACCTGTGCGGCGACCAGCCCGCGGTGCTGGGGCTCGCCGCGCCCGGCGGGCCGGGGGTGCTCGAC
>JAEZAI010000560.1 GCA_023427825.1 Actinomycetes bacterium | reverse complement strand
GCGCGCCCCGCCACACGGACGGGCCGGCGCGACCCCCATATCCGTTCCGGGCCGCTGATCAGGCGGGCCAGCGGGAGGATTCGATCCAGTTGCCGTGGAAGCCGAACGGCACCCGCCGCGGCATCCGCACCCGGGCCACCTCCTCCAGCGCCTGGGCGTCGACGACCACCAGGTCGGTGGAGCCGTCCGACGAACTGACCAGGTTGAGCAGCCAGCCCGCGTCGTGCTCACCGGTCGCGCCGTCGCCGCCGGTCGCCCGGGTCGGGTCGGGAGCGAACACGGGCTCGCCGGCGAAGCAGTCCGCTCCGTAGTCGAACACCTCGCTCGTCCCGCTCCACAGGTCGTGCTTGACGAAGCTGTCGAACGCGATCGGCTCGTCGCCCCAGCGGCCGGTGGCGGCCACGTAGCCGTACCGGGTCCGCAGCCCGGCGAAGCGGTCGTCCACCCGGGGGAAGTCGCCCGGGCGGTCGTCGATCTGCTCGTCCACGACGGTCCCCGCCGCGGCGTCGATCGTCCAGCGGTGCAGCGTGGGGTGCACCGGCTCGGTGAGCTCCTCGTCGCCGAAGGTGACCGGCAGGCGCGGCGCGCGGCAGCCCTCGACCACCACGGTGTCGGCCCCTGCATCGGTGGCGCCGAACGGCGAGGTGTCGTGCGCGTTGAGGAAGTGGAAGACGTAGAACGGATCGACGTCGACCCAGCGCACGATGTCGGAGGCCGAGGTCGCGTCCGCCGGCAGGGCCGCCAGCTCGGCGCGATCGATCACGCCGAGGCGCGTCCCCCGCTCGGGCTCCCAGCGGATGCCGACGCCACCCGACAGCATCGCGTCCACGTCGAACACGGCGGGCAGGTCGAAGATCACGATCTTGCGGGCCGACACGGCGAAGTCGTGCATCATCACCGGTCCCAGCAGGTCGACGTCGACCGAGCGCGTGAGCACCCCTGACGCGTCGACCACGTGCAGCCGCAGGAACGGCGGGAACGGGCTGTAGCCGAAGAAGAGCATCTCGCCCGTGGTCGGATCGACCTTGGGGTGCGCGGTCATGGGTCCGGACAGCCGCCCGTCGAAGTCGTACTCGCCGATCGTGCCCAGCCGGCCGTCGACCTGGATGGGGCGGGCGGCCTCCATGAGCGCCATCAGCCGGCCGCCGTGCTCGACGATGTTGGTGTTGGCGGTGTTCTTCATCATGCCGACGCGGTCGATCACGTCCTGCGGCGGCAGCTGGAACTCCGACAGCCCGCCGAACAGCGCCTGCCCCGCCTCCCACTCGGCCTCGAGCCCGGCCGAGCGGACCCAGCGGTTGCGATAGCTCGCCGTGCCGTCCCGGAACGACACCGCGTGGAGCATGCCGTCGCCGTCGAACACGTGGTAGCGACCGACCGGCGGGAACGCGGGGTTCGGGCCGTTGCGCACGTAGGTGCCGTCCAGCGCCTCGGGGATCCGGCCCACCACCTCGAGCTCGGCCTCGTCGAGCTCGTCGTCGACGGGTGCGAACGCGCCCAGCAGGTACGGGCTGGTCATCGTGCTCATCGGTCCCCCGGTGCTCTCCCGCGGCGGCCTCCACACGGCCGGCGCACTGCACAGCATGGCAGCATGGACCGAGGCGGATCGAGGAGGGACGACGTGCCGACGCTGACCAGGAACCTGTTCCACGGACGAGGTGCGGTCGACACGCGTCTGGAGGTGGTCGAGGGCCACTGGCCGGACGACATGTCGGGCGACGTCTTCGTGGTCGGTCCCGACAAGCGCCGTCCCGGCGGCCACTGGTTCGCGGAGCGCGGGATGGTGCTGCGCATCGGCACCCGCCTGGACGCGGGCGGGCGGCTCCCGGTCCGGTCCCGGCTGGTGCGCACCCCGGTGCTCAAGCTCCGCGACCGCCTGCCGTTCCTCTTCCACTCGGTCGCGTTCGCGGATGTCTCGCCGTTCGGCAGCACCAACCTGGCCAACACCAACGTGGAGCCCGTGGCCGGCCGACTGTTCCTCGGCTACGACGCCGGCCGACAGATCGAGATCGACCCCGACACGCTCGAGGTCCTCACGCCGGTCGGCGGCAACGACGAGTGGTTCCAGGCGCTGCCCGGGTTCCTGGAGCCGATGGTCGCGGTGGCAGCGCACCCCGGCGCCGACCACCCCGCCACGGACGACGACCGTGCGGCGATGTGGTTCATCAACTACTCGCCGGTCCCCTCCGCCGACGGCACCCCGACGGTGTTCCTGGCCCGGTGGGACATGGAGAACGGCATCGAGCGCTGGCCGCTGAGCGGTCTCCCCGAGTTCGACACGGTGCACGACATCAAGGCGTCCGGCGACCACCTGGTCTTCACCGACCTCCCGTTCGCTGTCGGACCCGAGACGTTCATGGGCAAGCCCCGCACCACGCCCAACGCGGACGTCACCCAGCTCTTCGTCATCAGCAAGGCCGCCGTCGCCGCCACCCCGCCGGGCGAGCCCGTCCCCGTCACCACGGTCCGCATCCCCATGCCGACCGGGCACGTGATGGTCGACCGTGACCTGGTCGACGGCAAGCTGCGCGTCGTCCTGGAGCACATCCCGCTGGCCGACCTCATGATCCCGCTGCGGGAGGGCGCGGCCACGTACTCGGGCGGCACCGTCGAGTCGGACTACGAAGGCCTCGTCACCCTTGGCGTGCAGCCCGGCGTCGTCGGGCGCTACCTCGTCGACCCCGACACGGGCGAGGTCGAGGAGGCCGACGTGGCCTGGGACGACCGGTTCTGGGGCTCGGTGCTCGCCACCCGCGACCTGTCCACGCCCGAGGCCCGGGCCCGCGGGCGCGAGCTGTGGTTCGGCGGCGTGGGCTTCGACCCGGACCTGGTGCCCCAGGAGTGGTGGGATCTCTACGGCGACGGCGCGCTCGCCCACGTGGTGCACCCCGAGGATCTCCCTGGCGACGGCCGGCCCGGCGCCCTCGCCCACTTCGATCTCGAGACCATGAAGGTCACCGAGGTCCACGCGTTCGCGGACGGGGCGTTCCCGAGCCCGCCGCAGTTCGTGCCACGGGTCGACGCCGACGGTCCGGGCGACGGCTACGTGCTCGTGATGGTCCACCGCGACGGGCCCAAGGCGATCGCCGTGTTCGACGCCGCGCACATCGACGA
>JAEZAI010000245.1 GCA_023427825.1 Actinomycetes bacterium | reverse complement strand
AGCTCGGTGTGGTCGAGCGGGTTCGACCCGCCGACGGTCCCGGTGCCCTGCGGGGCGATCTCGCCGGCGGCGACGTCGACGCCCTCGCGGGAGGCTGCGTGCAACGCCTCACGCATGGCCCGGGCACCGTCGAAGCGGAGGGTCACGTACAGCTCCGAACCTCGCATCGTCACCATGAGCCAGATCGCCTTCAGCCAGAGGAGGCACCACCGGGCGGGCGACAGGTTCAACCAGAACGTCCAGGCGATGAACAGGTCGTTGCCGTAGGCGAAGCACGACACGTAGCCGTAGAAGATGCCGCTCCGGACCTCGAGGTAGTCCTTCGTCTCTCCGCCCTGCGTGATGCGGCGGATCCCGACACGCTCGACCGGCGTCCGGCGTTGCTGGAACGAGAACGCGATCTGCTCGAACGCCGTGGCAGCAGCAGCACCCTTCCCGTCGACGGAGAACTTCCACTCGGACAGGAGCGCTGGATACGGCTTGAAGAACCAGAAGCCCAGGACCGCGACGCCGGCCACCAGGGCCCCGAGGAAGTACGCGCCCATGAAGAAGCCGGACTTCGTCGCAGCCGACATGATCGCGGCAGCGATGAACAGGACGAAGCCGACGACGAAGTAGAGCGTCCAGAAGACGAACGCGTGCATCAGCGCCTGCAGGAACCACTTCTTGTTGGACAACGGGTTGAACAGCGGCTCGGGCGTCGGCTCGTAGCGGAGCCGCATGCCCAAGTACGTCATGTTCGGCGTCGCCTCGCCGAGCAGGTGGTCCGGGACACCGCCGTTGCTGCTCGCGACCGGAACCGGGTCGTAGGTGACCTGGGGAGCGGGCTCGTAGGCAGCGGCAGGCATCGAGTCGTAGGCCGCGGGCGACTCGTAGGGCGGCGACGCGACCGGTTCGTGGATCGCTGGCGGGGCGTACGGGGGTGGCGCTGCGGGCGGCGGTGCGACGCCGCCGTTCGCACCGAACACGTCGGGGTCGGGCACCACGGCTGCAGCGGCGGCCTGCTCCCGAGGCGAACCGCACGTGCCGCAGAACCTCTCGTCGAGCCCCACAGAGGCGCCGCACTTCCCACACAGCATCACCGAGCTCATGCACCCTCCCGTACACGCCCTTCAGATGCCGACCGCCCCTTGCCGGCGGCGACAGGGTGCCATGCTGCTCACCCGACCGCAATGGATTCGTGAACATCTTTCACTGACGCCGGTGCAGCGATCCCGCGCTGCCCTGGACCGCCGACTGAGGTCGCTCGCCTGCTGGGGGCCGCAGCCGTTCGCGCGCCGGGCGGCGAGGGGACAGCCACGGCGGGACGCACGGATAGGGTCGCCCGGTGATCGAACGAACCATCGACGAGCCCGGCGCCGGCCTCCCGTTCGACTACGCGACCTTCGGCCGCTGGTACGACGCCTACCGCATCGAGGTGCTCGACCTTGCGCTCGATCGGGCGGAGGCGGCCGTCGGCGGACTGCTCCGCGATGGGCTCTCGGAGCGGGACCTCGCCCGCATCCGTGGACCCGTCGGTCGGGTGAAGTCCAAGCCGCGGGCGTGGCGGAAGCTGGGCTCGCGGCGCTACGTCGAGCGCATCGACGTGGTCGAGGACATCCCGCTGGTGATCGACGACCTCCTCGGCGTCCGCCTCACCTGCACGAACCGTCGCGACGTCGACGTCGCCCGGGAGGTGCTCGACGCGCACCCGGTCGCCGACGACGGCCGGTCCCCGCTCTGGGTCGACCCTGCGAGCGAGCGGGACTACCTGGATCGGCCCCGCCCGTCGGGCTACCGCGGCTGGCACGTGAACCTGGGCGTGGCCGTCGACATCGGCGGGGCACGCCACCCGGTGACCTGCGAGCTGCAGGTCCGGACCCTGCTCCAGGACGGATGGGGTGAGCTCACCCACGAGGACACGTACAAGAAGGACGGCGAGCTGCCGCCGCTCGTCGAGGTCCTCAGCCGGCGCATGGCGGACCTGCTGTCGACACTCGACGACATCGCAGAGGACCTGCGCGACGAGCTCGACCGGTTGGATGAGGCGGCCGTCACGCGGGCTCCGCTCGACCTCCCGGCGGATGGCGACGCCGCAGCGCCCGAGCACGCAGGCGGGCACGGGCGAAGGGCCCAGCAGGCGGCGGACGCTGCGGCGTACCTCGACGCCCGCTGGCGGGGTCTCGACCGGCCGGTGGACCTGGCGGCGCTGGCCTGGGAGCTCCAGCGCGAGCACGGGGCGGAGATCACCGACGACTGGTTCGGTGCCGGCACGTTCAAGCGCTTCCTGAGCACTGCGGTGCCGGATGCCGAGATCACGACCGGCCGCAACGCGTTCGTCCTTCCGGCCACGGAGAATGGCGAGGACGAGGATGCCGAGCGCGACGTGCCGGAGAGCGGCGCCGCCGACACCGTCGACGTCGCCGGTGCGGAATCCGCGGAGGAGCCCGACGTGGCGGTGCCAGAGGTGGCACGTGCACTCCACCGGATCGATCGCACGTTCCCGCTGCTGGAGCACCACGACTGGACCCGGCTGTTCGACCACCTCGCCGAGGCGTGGCGCCGCACCGGTGCGCAGCCACCGACCGACCGCCTGGCCAGGCGACTGGTCCAGTCCACCTGCGATCGTTCGGCTGCATCCGGACCGCCGCTCGCCGTGCGGCATGTCGAGGCGGTCGTGCGTGACCTGGTCGAGGAGAGCGACGGACGACCTCGTCCGGCCGACGAGCTCGCGAGCACCTACGCCACGCTCGTCCAGCAGCAACTCGTCGAGCTGCGGCTCATCGGTGCCAGGAATCGGACCGCTCGGGCGGCGATCCGCCGCTGGATCGACTCGTGACGAGACCTCAGCCGGATCCGGTCGCTGCGACGTCGATGGCTTCCGGAGGCGAGTCGTCGGCACGGTCGACGCGCCAGGTCCAGTGCTCGCCGTCGGGTGACACGGTCACCTCCCAGGACAGCCGCTCACCTGCGACGACCGCCATCGGCTCGGGGAGCGGGAGGAATCCGTGGGACCAGCTGGACCCGGTGCGTGGCGGCATGTTGTCGACGGTGACCCCGGCGCAGAGCAGGGAGTCGAACCAGCACGCCAAGCCGTGCAGGGTCCCGTTCCGGTCCACCTGGAACATCCCGGCGGACGCGATGGTCTCGTCGGGCGCGCTGGTCAGATCGACGTCGGAGGCGAGCTCGGGTTGGCCGAGCAGGTTGGCCGGCGTGAAGTCCGCGTACCAGAGCGTCCGTGACGCCCGCCGGTGCGCGATGGCGTAGTCGTACGGAAGGTCGACGGTCTGCCAGTCCGACACGACGGCGTACTCGTCGGCCGACTCGACGCCGGCCACCCAGGTGCGCACCCGAGCCGGAAGCATCGCGGCGCCGGGTCGTAGCAGGCGTCGCCGGGCGTCGGAGGTCCACGCCACGATCCCCTCGTCGAACCCGGCGTTGCCGAGGGTCTCGGAGACGAGCACGTCGGCCGGTTCCGGGAGGCCGACGTCGAGCGACCAGCCCTCGAGGAACTCGATCCGGTCGGCGAACCCGTTGTCGATGGCGAGCTCCCGGGCGACCTCGATGACCGGACCGCCCTCGATGGCGTACACCTTCTGCGCGCCCGCCTCGCACGCCATGAACGACAGCACGCCGCTCCCGCAGCCGAGGTCGACCACGACGTCGCCGGGCTGCACCACGGCGTCGATGGCCCGCCGGAAGGCGTCCATGCGGGCGGTGTCGTGCAGCATGCTCAGGTGGTAGTCGAGCACCGTCGAGTGCGACGCGAGGCGCTGCCAGGCGGGGCTTCCGGGCAGGTGCGGCATCGCGCCGAACCTAGTGGCAGCGCCCACGCGCTCAGACCGGTGGTAGCCCTCGACGAGGTCTCGGCTGAGCGAGATCCGGGCGCCCGCTGCGTGACCCGCTGGCTAGGACCGAGCTGCCGCCACGACGGAGCAGCCGGTCAGCGCGATGCCGGCGACGACGGTGAGCCACAGCCCGATACCGGCCGACCCGCGAGCGAAGTCGGTCGTCAGGTCGGCGGCAGCCGAGGACACGTTCGCCAGGTCGTAGACGCCGATGATCGTCACGATGACCCCGACGACAGCTGCGATGACGGCGGCCCACTTCCGGCCACGTCCGAACAGCAACAGCGCCCCGGCGACGACCGCACCGCCGATCGTCAGGACGCCGTCGCCCTCGGTGCCGCTCACGGACAGGGTTCCGAACGCCGTCGAGACGCTGACCCACGGCAGTAGGGCGCCGACCACGACCGCGATCGCACTCACCAGACCAGCGATGTACATCGTGGTCTCGCCGGACGCGGAGGTCTTCCCTCCCGACCCCTGCATTCCAACCGCCTGGTACGGCGCCACAGTCTGGTATGGCGCCGTATCGGGCTGCGCTGCCGCCTGCCATCCCGGGGCGGCCTGAGGAGCGCCCTGTCGCTGGTACTCGGGGTGCTGCTCCGGCGGGTAGTACCGTCCGTCGGCCGCGAGCCACCATCCCGGACCGGGCGCCCGTGCCTGCGGTTGCACTGCTGCCTGCGGTGCCGTCGGCTGCTCCTCGCCCGGACGCGGCGGAGTCTGCGGCTGGTACTCCGGATGCTGCTCCGGCGGGTAGTACTTGCCGTCGGCCGCCAACCACCAGCCCGGGCCGTGCGCGGTGTCGCTCATGCTCTGGTCTCCCCTTCTCGGCCTGGGATGCTCGCACGCGCGCTCGGCACCCGTCGATCCGCCGCCGTCGGAGCAACCCGGTCATCTGACCGAGGGGGCAGATGCCCGATGCGAACCGTCTGCATCGCTCCGGATGATGAGTGCACCGGCGAACAGGGTGGTGCAGCGGTGGCGATTCGGACGCTCAGGATCTCGTGGTCGACGTTCGCCCATCGGACTGCTCCCAAGGAAGTCCGACGGCCGGCGCCGGCCGCACTGAGGTTGCCTCTGCATGCGGCGACCCAGGCGCCCCGCACCACTCCCATTTCGCTCCGGCCTTCCGCGACCGGCGGCCGCCGTTGGAACGGCTGACCGGGCCGAGCTGCAGCGTCAGTCGGTCCGACGTGTGTGCGCCATCGGTGCGGCGCACCGCTCTCCACTACGCCGTGGGGGTTCGTGTCGGAGGGGGGACTTGAACCCCCACGCCCCTAAGGGCACTAGCCCCTCAAGCTAGCGCGTCTGCCAATTCCGCCACTCCGACGTGGGCCCCACCCTGCGGGTGGGACGAGGCGTGACTCTAGCGCGATCGGCAGCCGACTCGGAACCTGACGGCGACCGGCCCGAGCGGCCCGCCACTCCGTCGTTCTTGTACACGACACGCCGGATGGGCGACGAGGGCGTACAAGTTCGTCGGGGTGGCAGCAGCGCCCAAGGATCTTGTGCGAGAGGCGTCCGCCACGGGCGTGAGCTGCACAAGACTCGCAGCGCCCAAAGGATCTTGTGCGAGAGGCGCCCGCCACGGGCGTGAGCTGCACAAGATCGGCGCAGCGCGACCACGGGCCAACCACCGGCCCCAGGAGCCGCAAGCCCTACACCGGCGGGGGCTTGCCCGCCGCCACCGCCACCATGCGATCGAATGTCTTGCGCGTCAGCCGGGGCCGCAGCGCCGCGGGCGAGACGCCGACCGCGTCGAGCGGGATCCGCACGGTCAGCACCGACGGCTTGATCCGGAACTCCACCGGCGGAGGGAACGAACGAGCCTCGCCGTCCAACCCGCCCAGCACCTCGTCGCCCGACTCGATCGTGAAGGTCGGCGCCTCCCACCGCAGCACCCGCAGCGGGCCGGTCAGCCCGGTCGAATGCACCACGGCGACGATCCCGAGCTTGCCGTCGCTGAGGGTCGGCCGGCTGCCGAAACCAGGCCGTGGCGTGAGCTCGTAGGAGTTGTTCGACACGTGCAGCACGAGCGCCGAATCGTGGTGCTCGCCGTCGCCGTCGGTGAAGCGCAGGTCGAGCGGCTCGGCCTCGGGGCCGATCAGCGTCGGCAGCTTGGCCAGCGCGGTGCCGATCTTGTTCTCCCGGTACTGCTCCTCGGCCACCACCTCGCCGTAGGCGCCGATCGACACGTTGTTGAGGAACATGTCGCCGTTCACGTCGCCCACGTCGATGCGCTTGGTGTAGGCGTCGCCGAAGGCGTTGAGCCCACCCAGCGGATCATTGCGGTCCAGCCCCAGGTCGAGGGCGAAGTGGTTGCGCGTCCCCGCGGGGATGCAGACGAACGGCAGCTGTCGCTCGATGCACACCAGCGCCACCTGGGCCTGGGTGCCGTCGCCGCCGGCGGCGCCCAGGCAGTCGGCACCGGCCTCGGCAGCGGCGCGAGCCATGCCGGTGAGGTCGTCGCCCTTCTGCAGCTCGTGCACCTCGAGCCCGGCGGCGCGTGCGGCGGCGACGAGACCGACCCGCTCCGCCGTCCCATCACCGGAGTGCGGGTTCACGAACAGCACGGGGTTGCGCGGTCGGGTCCGGGGCCGGTGGAGGTGGTGATGCGCCGGGCGCGGCGAGGCCAAGAGCGCCGTCCGACCCGCAGCACCGCCGGCGAGCAGCAACAGCGCGCCGAGGATGATCCAGAACACCTGGCGGCCGGTGTCGTAGACGGACCACACCGCCACGCCCAGGAACGCGACGGCGATCACTAGGAACACGGTCCGGCCGATTCGCCTTCGCCCGAGCGCCATCCACACCGAGCCGGCGGCGAGCGCCACCAGGACCACGCCCACCAGCAGGTCGGGCAGTCCCCGGATGAACCCGTAGAGCGCGGATGCGAGCCCCAGCGGCACGAGCACCAGGCACGCGATCGCGAGCAGTCGGGCGTGCACCGGGATGCTGCCGATGCCGGCCCGGGCGTCCGCGGGATCAGGTGTGTCGAGCGGTGGTGCGTGGGACACTCTCGCCATGACCTCCTCGCCGAGCGGGCCTCCCTTGGATGGCCCGACCTTCCCCGATCCCCAGGTGCTCGACGTGGACAGTACCGGCCTGATCGGTCGACTCCAGGCCTTCTTGGACGATCACGACGTCGAATGGGCCAAGGCTGTCGTCGACGACCTCGAGACCATGGACCTGGCCGTCTACGGCGCTGTCGCCGGCGTGTCGACTCCGACCCTCGACAACGCCCTGCGCAAGCTCACGATGGCGGCGGACCAGTCCAAGCTCTGGTTCGGGATCGCCGGCGCTACGGCGCTGTTGGGGGGACGGCGAGGACGACAAGCGGCGCTCGACGGCGTGATCGCCATCGGGCTGACCAGCCTGCTCGTGAACCAGCCGCTCAAGCGCCTGCTCCCCCGCGGCCGCCCCGACCGGGACCACTTCGAGGTGATCGCCGGTCGTCAGGTGCCGCTGCCGACGTCGCCGTCGTTCCCGTCCGGGCACTCGGCCTCCGCGTTCGCCTTCGCCAACGCCATGAGCGGCGAGCTGACCTGGGTCGCCTTCCCGGTCCACTTCCTGGCCGGTGCCGTGGCGTGGTCCCGCGTCCACACGGGCGTGCACTTCCCGGGTGACGTGGTCGTGGGCGCGCTGATCGGCTCCGCCGTGGGCGACGTGGTCGGCACCGTGCGACGGCACCGTCGGGAGCGTCAGCTCAGGTGCGGCGCGCCGGCGTGAGCAGGCGGCGCGACGACCTCACTTGGGGTCGATGACCAACGCCATGAGCAGGGTGTTGAAGCCGAACAGCAGGCCGATCACCACGGTGATCCGGTCCAGGTTCTTCTCCATCACCGTCGACCCCGCGGCCGAGGCGCCCAGGCCTCCACCGAACATGTCGGAGAGGCCGCCGCCCTTGCCGGAGTGGATGAGCACCAGGAAGATCAGCCCGACTCCCAGCCCGATCTGTAGGACCCACAGGATGATCTCGACGATGTCCACGGCGTTCGAGGATACCCGCTCAGTGGTTCCGGTACTGAACGATGGCCGCGAACTCGTCGGGCTCCAGGCTGGCGCCGCCCACCAGGGCGCCGTCGATGTCGGCCTGTGACATGAGCTCGGCGATGTTCCCCGGCTTCACCGAGCCGCCGTACTGGATGCGCACCTTGGCCGCCGCGTCGTCGCCGAAGGCGTCCTTGACCACCGAGCGGATGTGGCCGCACATGGCCTGCGCGTCCTCGGACGTGGCGGTCTTGCCGGTGCCGATCGCCCAGATCGGCTCGTAGGCGATCACGAGGGCGCCGACCTTGTCGCCGCCCAGCCCGGCCAGACCGTTGCGGATCTGCCCCTCGACCCACGACTCGGCCTCGCCTGCCTCGCGCTGCTCGAGCGTCTCGCCGCAGCACATGATCGGGACCATCCCCGCCTTCTGCACGGCCTTGACCTTGAGGTTCACGGTCTCGTCGGTCTCGCCGAAGTACTGGCGCCGCTCGGAGTGCCCGACGATCACGTAGGCGACGTCGAGCTTGGCCAGCATGGGCGGGGCCACCTCGCCGGTGAAGGCGCCCTGGTCCTCCCAGTGGCAGTTCTGGGCACCGAGCTCGATCTTCATCCGGTCCGCTTCGATCAGCGTCTGGATGGAGCGGAGGTCGGTGAACGGCGGGTGCACCGTGACGATCACGCTGTCGTGGTCGTCACCGTCGAGGCGGTAGTGCAGCTTCTGCACGGCCTGGATCGCCTCGAAGTGGTTCTTGTGCATCTTCCAGTTGCCGCTGATGATCGGCTTGCGGCTGGCGGCCATGGGATCCCCCG
>JAEZAI010000175.1 GCA_023427825.1 Actinomycetes bacterium | reverse complement strand
CCCCGGGCGTTCCCCCCCCTCCCCCCCCCCACCGCCCAAAAGGTGCAACAGAACCGGGGGGGCGGCCGGTCAGGCCAGTCGGGCGGCCAGGACGCCGGCGTCCTGCAGGTCCGATTCGGCCATGCGGTCGACCAGGTGGCCGCCCGCGTGCATGGCCTCGCCCTCGTCGGGCGCCACCCAGGTGTCACGGTCGGGGTACTGGAAGTAGACGATCGAGAAGCGATCGCTCGTCGGCTGACCGGGCACGTGCTCGGGGTTCACCACCCGGTGGTCGTTGGCGGGGATCCGACCCCGGCTCCAGCGGTGCAGCATGTCGCCGACCTGCAGCAGGATCGCACCGGGCGGGAACCACACCGGCACCCAGGCGCCGCCCGGGCCGATCCTGGCCTCGAGCCCGCCGGGCTGGTCGTCGGCCCAGAGGAGGGTGAAGCCGCCGATGTCGGTGTGCGGACGCTGGCGCATCCGACCCGGCTCGGGCAGCTCGTCCTGTGCGATGTAGTGGTTGCAGACCAGGTTGGCGTGCTGGCCGTCGGTCCACGCCGGCAGGTCGGCCTCGGGCAGGTCGAGCGTGTCCGCGATCAGGTGCGTGAGCCGGGTGGCCAGCTGGTGGTGGTGGTCGTAGAGCTCGGTCCACGCCGCGCGCAGGTCGGCGGGACGCTCGGGCCACTGGTCGAACGTGCCGGCCCAGTCGTCGAGCGGCACGGGGCGGCCGTCGGCGTCGGTGCGGCCGCCGGGCTGCAGGTTGATCTCGTACCGCTCGAGCAGCAGCGCCAGCGGGCCTCCCTCGTGCGTCGGCTGGAAGCCCTGCCATGGCAGCTCACCGCGCCAGCGGACCAGGTCCTTCTGCTCCCGGGGGAGGTCGAAGAACTCGCGCGAGGTCTCGAGCACGCGGGCGATCTTGTCGACCGCCCCGTGGTTGACGAGGAAGGCGCACGACTTGTCGATCAGCGCCTGGACGAGCTCGTCGCCGGTGGCGGTCGACAGGTCGATCAAGGGGATCGTCGGGTCGGCAGCGGGCATGGGGACACCTCCAGAGATGGTGGTGGGCCGCCGTGTCCGACACTGGCCGGTTGTTACCCGATGGACTCAACAGATTGTAGAACGCGTTCGGCCACCCGCCGTCGTGGCAGTTGCCACGATCCAAACGGTCAGATGGCGGCGCTTCGGCGTACGGAGTGGTCGCCCGACGGCCACGCCGTACGCAGGAGGGCTCGGGCGCGACGGTCGGTACCGTGGCCGGCATGGGAGACGGATGGGTGCCGCCGGGCGCATCGGGAGCGGACGGCGAGCCGTCCGGCGGTGCGGCCGATCCGCCACCGTTCACGACATCGCCCCCGGGATCCCCGGGTCTCCCGCCCCACGTGGACGGCAACCCGACGACCGAGTCGGCCAGGCCCTTCCACGACCCGCCGTACTCCGGCCCGTCGCACCCGATGCCCACGTGGGTCCCGCCGATCCGGGCCACCGTGCCGCCGGGATCCGGCCCGCGCAGAAGGTGGGTGTGGGCCGTCGTCGCGGCGGTTGCGGTGCTCGCGGTCGTCGTCCTGGGCTACGTGACGGTGGTCCGACCGATCGATCGGGCCATGGACGAATGGGATCCCGAGCGGAGCGTCGGACCCCGGGTCCCCGACGTCACGACCACGCTGCCGCCGCTCGACCCCGAGGACGCCGCGCTCTACGACGAGGTTCGCTGCCGCTTCCGGGGCAGTTCCACCGTGGACCCGGGCGTGGCCATCGAGGACACGGGGCCTTCGGCCCAGCGGATGCAACTGCTCCCGGGTGCGGAGTTCGACTGCGTCTCGGCCGAGGGCCGAACCACAGGTTCGATCTCGATGACCACGGAGATGCCGGAGATGACGGCGTTCCACGGCGAGGGCACCGCCAGCGGCGTCATCGACTGGTCGACGGTCGGACCGGGGATCTCCGAGGCATCGGGGCGGACGTCGCACCTCACGGCCGAGGTGGAGCTCGCGTACCCGAACGTGATCCTGCTCTTCACGATCCAGGACGGTCCGTACCAGGGGTACCGAGGCAGCGTCGTGCTCGGGAAGTGGTCGTTCCAGACCGACGCCGCAGGCCGCATCGTCCAGGTCGACTTCGAGCCGACCGACCTCGTGCTGTCCGACAGCTGACGCGCCGTCCGAGAACGCACTTCGGGCTGCCGAG
The DNA here is from genome assembly GCA_023427825.1 of Actinomycetes bacterium. Lineage (GTDB taxonomy): Bacteria > Actinomycetota > Acidimicrobiia > Acidimicrobiales > Microtrichaceae > Dermatobacter. The sequence continues at coordinate 632 of JAEZAI010000175.1, read as the reverse complement.
CGCCGTCCGCTGCGCTAGAGGCGCTCGATGATCGTGACGTTGGCCTGGCCGCCGCCCTCGCACATGGTCTGGAGGCCGTAGCGGCCACCGGTGCGCTCGAGCTCGTTGAGCATCGTGGTCATCAGCCGGACGCCGGTGGCGCCGAGCGGGTGGCCGAGGGCGATCGCCCCGCCGTTGACGTTGACCTTGGACAGGTCGGCGTCCAGCTCCTTGGCCCACGCCAGCACGACCGAGGCGAACGCCTCGTTGATCTCGACCAGATCGATGTCGTCGAGCGTCATGCCCGCCTTCTCGAGGGCGCGCTTGGTGGCGGGGATCGGCGCCGAGAGCATGTACACCGGGTCGTCGGCGAGCACCGACAGGTGGTGGATGCGGGCCCGGGGCGTGAGCCCGTGGTCCTTCACGGCCTGCTCGCCGGCGATGAGCATCGCGGCCGAGGCGTCGGAGATCTGTGAGGCGACGGCGGCGGTGATCCGGCCGCCGTCACGCAGCGTCGGCAGCGAGGCGATCTTCTCGGGGTTCGGCTCACGGGGACCCTCGTCGGCGCCGACGCCGGCCAGCTCGACGATCTCGTTCTCGAAGCGGCCCTCGGAGCGGGCGACGATCGCACGGCGGTGCGACTCCATCGCGAA
>JAEZAI010000161.1 GCA_023427825.1 Actinomycetes bacterium | reverse complement strand
CGACCTCGGGCCGGGCGACCGTCGGCATGAAGCCCTGGACGAACGCGCTGTAGGTCTCGTTGATCAGCCGCTGCGACTCGGCGGCGATCGTGCCGAACACCAGCGAGCTCTTGCCCGAGCCCGACACGCCGGTGACGACGGTCAGGCGGCGTTTCGGCAGCTCGATGCTGACGTCCTTGAGGTTGTTGACCCGTGCCCCGCGGACGCGGATCAGATCGTGGCTGTCGGCGGTCGGCGGCGCCGCCCCGGCGCGCTGCGTCCTGGCCATCGGGTGTGGTGCTCCTCGTTGCGATCGGGTGGTCTCGGCGGGCCGGGCCGGCGGCGGAGCGGCACTCGGCCGCTCCACCCCGGGCCGACCCTTCGTCCTTCAGCCGTTCAGGCCTTCTCCTGGATCCGGATCATGTTCCCCGCGGGGTCGCGGACGGCGCAGTCGCGCACGCCGTAGTCCTGGTCGATCGGCTCCTGCACGATGTCGGCGCCCTGCGACTCGAGCGCCGCGAACGTGTCGTCCAGGTTCGGCGTGGCGAGGTTGACCCCGAAGTAGCTGCCCTTGGCCACGATCTCCAGGAGCGCCGTGCGCTCCTCCTCGGTGAGACCGGGGGTGACGGCCGGCGGGTGCAGGACGATCGCCGTGTCGGGCTGTCCGGGAGGACCGATCGTGATCCACCGCATGTCGCCGTGGCCGACGTCGAGGCGGACCTCGAAGCCCAGCACGTCGCGGTAGAAGCCCAACGAGGCGTCCGGATCGAGGTGAGGGAGGAAGCTGGAGTTGATCGTGAGTTCCATGCCGTCGACCCTAAGGAACGGGTCTCGGCGGAGCTTCTCGATTCCTGACTGGTCTGGTGACCTGCTTGGCGACGCAGGGCGGGATCCCCTCGGTGGTGACGGCGAGCTGCCGGTACTCGCTGGGCGGCATGCCGACGAGCTCGCTGAACCGCGAGCTGAACGTGCCGAGCGACGAGAAGCCGACGGCGAAGCACACGTCGGTCACGCTCATCTCACCCAGCCGCAGCAGCGCCATCGCCCGCTCGCTGCGGCGGGTCATCAGGTAGCTGTACGGCGACTCGCCGAACGCCTGGCGGAACTGGCGGCTGAGGTGGCCGGCCGACATGTGGGCGCCGCGGGCGAGCGCCTCGACGTCGAGCGGCTCCGCGTACTCCCGGTCGATGCGGTCGCGGACCTGCCGCAGGACGACGAGGTTGCTGAGCCGCTGCGGGTCGATGGGGGGATCGGCCACCGGTCGATGGTGCCACACCCCGCCCCCGCCGTTCTGTTGCGCGATGTACGACCTCTGTGCCGTCGATCGCGCAACGGAACGTCAGGACGGCGCGACGACCGTGGCCGCCAGCGCGGTGCGGTGGTCCTTGGCCCACGGCGCGCCCAGCCGGGCCCGCGGTCCTCGCAGCACGTCGTCGGCCCGGCCGCCGAGGATCGCCTCGGCGTCGGCCTCCACGCGCTTGGCGTCGTACACGTGGACGTCCCAGCCGCGCTCGGTGGCCGATTCCGCCAGCACCTGGCAGTACATGACCGAGTCCGCACGGCTCTCGTAGGGCACGCAGCGCTGGGCGGCGACGTCGGACGGGAAGTCGTCGGGCCACGCCCGGACCGACACCGAGGAGACCGGTCCCCCGAGGTCGCCGGCGAGCTCGTCGAACGCCCGGTCGGCGCACCGGCGCGCCGAGGCCCGCACCGTCGCCACCAGGTCGGCGAGCTGGGCGTCGTCGAGCGGGTCTCCCTGTCGGTGTAGCTCGTGGGGTCCGCCCTCGTGGTGCACCGGTGCCGGAGGGAGATCGCCCTCGACGAGCTCGATGCGCCGACGGTCCACGACCCGGTGGTCGTCGGTCGCAACGACGACCACCGCCCAACCGAGGTGGTGCGCGATCCCGATCCGCATGTCGAGCCCGCTCCGCATGTCGAGCCCGATCCGCATGTCGAGATGGTGTCACCGCCGGACGAGCGGTGCGACGAACCGGCGCCGGGACGTTCCGGCGGGCGGCCGACCGGGTACGCACTCGACATGGACGAACCGACTGCGACCCTCGACGAGCTGCTGGAGCCGGGCACGACCGTGATGGTCGGCACCAGGGACCCGGAGCTCCGATTCCGACCGCTCACGGTGGCCCGGCAGCGGGGCTCGGTGATCGACATCCTCGTGGACGGGACCGAGGGGTGGGTCGCCTCGTCGACCGCGGGTGACGCCGTCCACGTGACCCTGAGCGACGACCGGAAGAACCGCTGGGCCGCGATGACCGGGACCTGCGCGGTCCGGCGCGAGCGGGAGATCATCGACGAGGTCTGGAACCCGATGGCCGGCGCCTACTTCGACGACGGCAAGGACACACCACGGATCGCGGTGCTCACCATCGAGGTGGACGAGGGCCGCTACTGGTCCAGCCCGTCCGGGCGCATCGGCAGCCTCGTGTCGATGGTGAAGGCTGCGGTCGGCGGCGCCGAGCGCAGCGGCGAGCACGGTGACATCGAGGTCTGATCCGACGTCGGCGCGCCGACCTCGGCGCCGACCGGTCCGGTGACCGCCGGGACCGACTCGATCGCGACCCCGGGGAGTGCGCCGCGCCGGACCGGGTACGGAGACCCCGTGGACGACCACGCCATCGAGCCCGACCCCGGCGTCACCGGCATCCGGGCCTCCGCCGAGCACCACGTCCGGATCGACGGGCGGGCCTGGCGGGCCACCGACCCCGGGATCCCCGACGCGCTCCGATCCGAGCTCGTCGACGCGCTCATGGCCGCCCGCCGGGCGGTGGGCACGGCGCGACGGGCCGGCGACGACGCCGCCGTGGCGTCGGCCCGCAGACGTGTCCAGGACGCGAAGGTCGCGCTCGGCGAGCGCGGGCACCCGTGGTGGGAACCGCCGGAGACCCCGGCGATCCACGACCGGCTGGTCGCCACGATCCTGACGCTGTGCCGGCACCGAGGTCCCCAGCGCTCGATCTGCCCGAGCGATGCCGCTCGCGTGGTTGGCGGCGAGGACTGGCGCGACCAGATGGTCACCGCACGGGCCGCGGCCGCCGAGCTGGCCCGCGCCGGCGAGGTCCGCATCCTGGCCCGGGGACGCGAGCTCGATCCGTCGGGAACGTTCCGGGGTCCGGTCCGCATCGCGCTCGCCGACCGCCCGCGCTGAGCCCGGACGCGAGCCGCCCACCCGCCCTGAGCCCGGACGCGACGGGGCCCGGACGCGGCCACGCCCCCCCCCCCCCGGGGGGGGGGGGGGGGGGG